>JAPLHK010000076.1:0-9054 GCA_026389715.1 Chloroflexota bacterium | reverse complement strand
TTTTGAAGCTAAATGGAGCGGGAGATGGGATTCAAACCCGCGACACACTGTTTGGAAGGCACAGACTGAAACAAATCCTGCTCCAGCTTCGCAACCATCACAGCGCAGATACGAGACGCCGAACTGTCATTTAGCCAAGCATGTTCCTTCTTCGGATCATCTTTTACTATCCTTTTTCAGGATAATTGCATCCCTTATGGCGGGCGACAGTTGTTGGCCTGTGATCAACTCGGCAGGGAAAGTCGTCATGCTCTCATGCTATAATCACAAAACGAAATAAAATCGTGGGAGGCAGCGCATGATCAGGACAGTTGAGCAGTACCTAAAGAGCCTGGACGACGGAAGGGAGGTTTGGTGTCTTGGAGAAAAAGTCAGGGATGTCCGAGTTCACCCAACCATTCAGAGCATAATCCGTGCATCAGCCATGGATTATGTCCTGCCGAATGACCCGAAGTTCCACGACCTTTTTGTAACGAAGGATGAGGACGGAGAGGACATCAATTTTCTATTGGTGGCCCCCAGGTCGTCGGCCGACCTCTTGAGGCGCAGGGAATGCTTTATTACAGGCATGAGGTCCTTGGGCGGTATAGTTCTTCACTGCATGGGCATAGATGCACTGGCGGCCTGTACGGTTGCAGCTACAAGGATGGACAAACAGCTGGGCACGCACTATGTTGATCGGGTAGAGGCCTACCGAAAATATCTACAGAAACAGGATGTCGGGATAACTGGCGCTATTACAGACGTCAAAGGCGACAGAAGCCTACGCGCTTCAAAACAGGTCCAACACAAGGACTTCTACGTCAGGGTGGTCGACAGGAAGAAGGATGGTATCGTAGTAAGGGGCGCCAAGGTACATATCAGCGCAACGCCCGGCGCCAACGAGGCGATAATATTACCCTGCAGGGCACATGCAGACGAAGCGGAAAAGGATTATGCCCTGGCCTTTGCCATTCCCCTCAATGCCAGAGGGGTAAAATTGCTGGCCGTCGAACCCACCATGCGGCTGACTGAAGAAGAGGCATACTGGGATTATCCCATAAGCGCAGCCTGCCAGCCAACGGAGTGTATGATAGTATTCGACGATGTCTTCGTGCCCTGGGAGCGGGTATTCATGTGCGGTGAATGGCAATTCTCCCGTGATATAACCTATGCATTTGCTATTTTTCACCGTCTCTTCGGCTCATCCCGCATGTCCGCCGAGCTGGAGACCCTCACTGGTTCAGCGGCCTTAATGGCGGAGTACAACGGGATCGAGAAATACGAACATATTCGCAACAAACTGGCCTGGCTGGCTATGTATACTGAATCGGTGGCGGGACTGAGCAAGCTGGCCTGCATTGATTGCGAAAGCGCTCCGGGTACTGACCTGGTCGTGCCCAACCGCATGTATGCCAATATAGCCAAGTTCACTTTTGCAGAGAATCTGCATCACGCCATGAAACTAATCCAGGACATTAGCGGCGGCATACCTGCAACAGTCCCCGCCTATAAAGACTGGAACAATCCTGAAATCAGGCCTTATATAGAGAAGTACCTGGCCGCTAGCGCCGGCGCAACCACGGAGGACCGGCTCAAGGCGAGCAGGCTGGTCAAAGACTATTGTTCCTCTTACCATCAGGTTGCCAATATACATGGGGAAGGTTCGCTGGCAGCTCAGACAATGTTCCTCTATTTTGGTGCAAACTGGGGTAAGTATAAGGCAGCCGCCAAACGGGTGGCACACATCAAAGGCTGGCAGGAAGACCCGGTATACGGGCACTTGCCTGAGCCGGAGATTGTTGTCAAATTGCCGCCGGTAGACAAGTCGTATAAGCTTTAATCGCAACGGAAGAAAGGTGACCTGACCCCCGAAAATAAGTCCAATTGTAATGTTAAACTTACGATTGGTTGGAGATGGCTGTAACTTAAGAGGTGGTACAACTATCGGTGGCAGGTCACCCATATTGACTGAGACTTAGGTGTTTACTTAGCGGTAGAATAGCTTTATAATTTTGGATGTTCACCTATTAATTGGTTAGGGAGGCAGGAAAAATGAAAGATCCATACAGTGGAAAACCGTGGCTCAAGCACTACGATAAACACGTCCCGGAAAAGCTCAAGTACCCTAAAAAGTTGTACTCAGAAGTATTCCGGGAAACCGTGGGGAAAGTGAAGGACAAGGTGGCTGTCTATTATGCCGGGGCGCCCATCACTTTCGCCGAGCTGGACATCATGTCCAACAGGTTCGCCAATTTTCTCAGGGAGAAGGGGCTTAAGCCGGGTGATGTGGTGGGCGTACACCTGCCCAACGTGCCGGCGTATTTCATCTCTATCCTGGGGATATTAAAGGCCGGGTGCGTGCTCACAGGCTTAAGTCCCCTGCTCACGCAGCGGGAGCTGGCATACCAGATGAACGATTCCGGCGCCAGGGCTATGGTGGCTATGGACCTGTTGTGGGGCAACGTCGGTGCAATAATTGCCAATACAGGTGTTAAACTGGTGGCCATGGTAGGCATTGCCGATTTTCTGCCTACAGATAAGCCGTCTGCGCCAGGCGCCCTGCCATCGCTGCCTGGAATAAACTTCGAGCACTATATGGATATCCTCAAGAATTACCCTGCAACACAACCTGAATTAAAAATGGATCCAGGCGCCAGCTGCCTGATGCAGTATACGGGGGGAACCACCGGGCCATCCAAGGGTGCGACACTGACGCACAACAACATGGTGCACCACGTACAGCAGCTCACAACCTGGACGGACACCAAACCTGGATCAATCACGGTACTATCTGCATTCCCGCTTTTCCACCAGGCAGGACTTGCGCTGGGCATGTGGAGCATGGCTATGGGCAGCACTCAGGTGGCGGACGCCAATCCCAGGGACCTGGCCGGCGTTATCAACCTGACAAAGGCTCATAAGCCAACCGTCCTGGTCAACGTGCCCACCATATATATAGAGCTGTCCCGCCAGCCGGCTTTCAAGGAGATCGATTTCTCAAACCTCGAATGGTGCTTGAGCGGTGCCGCCCCATTCCCTCCAGAAAATATAAAGGAACTTGAAGCTGTTGTTGGAAAGGGCAAACTGATCGAGGTACTGGGCATGACGGAGACCAGCCCCATAATAACGAGTTTGCCTCGCTACGGATTGAAAAAAGGCGGATCCGTTGGCATCCCCATCTGCGACACTGAGGTAAAGGTGGTTGACCCGGCAACCAAGGAAATAGTGCCTCAGGGAGAGTCTGGTGAACTTGTTGCCCGCGGCCCGCAGGTTTTCACCAAGGGGTACCATAACAAGCCCGAGGAAAGCGCCAATACCCTGCGCGATGGGTGGATTTATACAGGCGATATCGTTCGCATGGACGAGGATGGTTATTTCTGGATGGTAGACAGGCTCAAGGACATGGTCAATGTATCCGGGTTCAAGGTCTTCACGCGCGAGCTTGACGATATCATCGCGGCGCACCCCGATGTTGCCATGGCCGCGACCGTGGGCATACCCGATCCCAACCGCCCCGGCTCCGAGCTGGTGGCCACAGCAGTGGTGCTGAAGCCGGGTGTGGAGAAAAGCGATAAGACCAGCGCCAGTATCATAGAATTCATCAAGGCGCGCGAAGCGGCTTACAAGGTACCCAAGAAACTCGTCTTCATGGATGCCCTGCCGACCAGCTCTGTAGGTAAAATCCTCAAGCGCGAGCTCCGCGATATGCTGCAGAAGTAAACAGAGCAGAGCCTACCTCTTGCTATCAACTCGAAAATCGGGATTATCTAATCCTAGTGAGACCTGTGAGCGTTAATCCTGGTATAGAAGCCTTTCAAATCCCCGTACAGCTCTCTATAACAGGAATACAGAAGATCATATACTTCGCGGTTTTTGGATTGCGGTTCAAACGTATATTCAACCCCGACAACTTGTTTCAAATCGCTAAAGCCTTTGTATTTCCCCAAGCCGACCGCCGCCGCCATCGCCACACCAACGGCCCCCGCTTCCTGCGGATTGCGCACAGGTTCAATCTTCTTGCCGGTCACGTCGGCCAGTATTTGCATCCAGGGGTGGCCGAGTGCGCCGCCGCCTATGACCCTGAGCGAGGGTAATGGGAATTTATACTCTTTTTCTATCCTCTCGATTATCCATCTTAAATTGTAGGCAACGCCCTCATAGACTGCACGGATCAGGTGCTCACGGGTGTGTTCAGGAGTCAGGTTGAGAAATCCGGACCTGATATGTATATCAGATACAGGAGCCCGTTCCCCGTACATCCACGGCATGAATATTAGATAGTCAGAACCCGCCGGTATTTCAGAGACCCTGCTATCCATGTAACCGAAAATATTGGATATGGTCGGATCGTCCGTCTCTGCCTTGCAGATCCCCGCTGACAGCCATTTCAGGCAACCTCCCGCAAGTTCAGTTTCTGCCACCAGTAAGGCCTTCTGCGGGTCTGCCGACTGTATAACACACCCACCCAGGCAGATGTCCCCATGCTTATATGGCCGTCCCCTTCGCCGACTGCCCCTGAACCAACCGCAGCTGACGGAACATCGCCAGCGCCTCCCATTACTGGTGTACCTTCGAGAAGCCCCAGTTGGTCGGCTGCTTGCCTGGTGAGTTTACCCGCGATATCAATAGTTCTCACGAGCCCCGGCAGTTTAGCGGCATCTATCCCAACATATTTCATTACTCCCGAAAGCCACGTCTTTTTCTTGAGATCAAAGCCAAAGCCGGATGCGTTGCTCCAGTCTGTAATCATGCTGCCTGTGCAACGGTAAATCAGGTATCCATTGACGTCCAGGAAGCATTTCATTCTGTTATATATTTCAGGCTCGTTCTTTTTCAACCAGACCAGCTTGGGTATGCAATCCTTTCCGCTCATCATGGCCCCTACTATGGCTGAGAAGACACCGGGCCCCAGGAACTTGCCCATCACCCAGTTGGCTTCCTCCTCCGCCCGGCTATCCAGCCAGATAATTGCCTGACTTAATGCGCCCGTTTTTTCATCCATCGGTACGATACCGAGCATTTGTGTTGAAAAAGCAACACAAAGTACGTCGGATGGAGTTATGCCTGCATCAGATATCAAACGTCTGGTAGTCTGCACGACAGCGTTCCACCAATCCTCAGGATCCTGCTCCGCCCACCCGCGCCTGGGGTACTTGGTACCATACGGCTGAATGACCTTGCCCCGGACCTTTCCTTCCAGGTCCACGAGCACCGCCTTGTCGCTACTGGTACCTACATCGTGAGCAATTATGTATTCCGGCATTTAGTTTCCTCCTTCAAGTTGGAGTTCCATGAGCCCTCAGTCATAAATAATCACCTGTGAGCGTATAGTCGCCTTAGACAACGTGATGCCTTATTCTATTACCACTCAATATTTGAGAGCACCGCATGACGGATATTGAAGCTAAATGGAGCGGGAGACGGGGTTCGAACCCGCGACACCCTGCTTGGAAGGCAGGAACTCTACCACTGAGTTACTCCCGCGCGGAACGGAATCATTGTAGCCCGCGACCATAGTGATGTCAAAGGCAGATGATCCGCAGCTTTCATATGGCTTGACATTGCTTTATTTGCAGAATATTATAAAGTCAGGAAAGAATGAACTGGAGGTCGTACCAATGGCGACTGAACAATATAAATCACGGCCTTATGAAGATCTTAATTTTCTTTCTTTCGCCAGTATAGAAAGAGCGGTGAAAGATCGTGTTAAGGAGCGGGCGCAAGCCCTGATTGAAAGTGAGTTCCCGTTGCCGCCTGGACGTTTGGAGGAACTGTGGGAAGATGAGTGGAAAAATGCTATGTTAGCCCTTCGTGAATCGCCACAGGCAAGAGAACACTATATGAACTACATAGAGAATGCTTTAGGGACTATTTCCCAGCAGAAATTGAAGGAAGAAAAGGATATTCTTATCCAGATGGGAGTGCAGGAAAAAGGCCTGTAAGGTTAAGATAATATCATGATTAAAGGGGAGGAATTAAATATTTCTCCTCTTTATTGCTATTAAGGAATAGATGGAGAGCCAAAACCGGGAGATGGACAAGAAATTCGAAGAGGCGGATAAGCAACTCGATAAACTGGTGCAGATGGAAAAACGGTTGGAGATGATGTATAAGCGCATCGACCAGCTGGATACCATGGTTTCTACGCTTATCGAAAGGGTTATGCGCCAGCCGGTTATCACCGTAGAGGTGACCTGCCCGAAATGCGGCAGCAACGTTCACGTATCGTTAACCGGTAATGCCAAGCTGTCTACAAAGGTGTGACGATCAATTAAATACGGCGTCCCGAATCCGGTTATTGCTCTGCTACCTGGCCTTGACTATCTAAATGGCCGTTGATAAAATTCCATATCCTTGCCGGGGGCGGTTAGCTCAGTTGGTTAGAGCGCTACGTTGACATCGTAGAGGTCACAAGTTCGAGTCTTGTACTGCCCACCATGTTAATTGTGATTCAATGAGAAAGCCCATCCTGGGATGGGCTTTCTCGGTTTGTATAAATGTTGCCTGGTTAGTCCCAATCGCTCTTGGGTTTCTTCTTCTTGAAAACCCTGGGCAGTACGGCTATCAGAATTAGCAGAACAACGATGCCAACACCTATGAAGACCAGGGTGCCGGTAGTAACAAAACCAACTTTTACCATGGCCGCGGGAGTCCAATCACTGGCGTACCCCGCCCCATCAACGGCCCGCACGCGCCAGTAGTATTCACCGTTCGGCAAAGCTTCGGCCTCGGTCAGGGTATATTTTGCATCTGTCAATTTCTCGTGCGAAAAAATGCTTTTAACAAAGTTGGATTGGTCGCTGACCTCGAAATCGTAAGAGACACCGCTTGGATCGCTAACATCGCTCCACTTAAAAGCGATCTTGGTATCACCCATGAACCCAACTGTCGCCCCATCCCTGGGTGAAGCTATCTTCGGCACCTCCGGCGGGGTTGTCTCCATCGCAAAAGTAGTTGAGGCTGTGGTTCCCTTGGTATCGGTGGCCGTAATGTTAAGAGAACCGCTCTTGCCTCCCGGCGCCTTGAATATCACCTGGAAGCTGCCTGATTCGTTAACCGATCCGCTGGCCACGGGGTTATTATCGAAAGATACTGAGAAATCTTTGCCGGCGTTGAAGCCTGACCCGGTAACCCTCAGCTCATCCTTGACGTTTCCGCTCTTCGGGACAATCGTGAGAACAGATTGCGTGGTAAAGGTCGCGGTAGTTATATCTGTCGCAGGGGTGATTTTCCCTGCGGCGTTGATTGTATGGGGACCGGAGCTGCACGCAGGGACCTTGGAATTCACAGACCAGTTTCCCGTATCGTCGGCCAGTATATTTCTTTCCAGTGTCTTACCGTCGAAGGTTACTTCAATGGAGGTCTCGTTATTGGCAAAGCCGCTGCCGCTGATTTTTATATCGTCCTCGACCGCGCCGCTGACCGGGTTGACCGAAACGGCGGGCGCAACCGTAAATATCATGGCGCGTCGACGATATGGCTCCCCCGTGTGGACGGCGGCACCGAGAACGATGTGCTCCAGGAACCGCTTACTTCAGCGGTGATCCCCGACCTAACTTCCTTGCCTGAATACAGGACTTTTATGCCTCCCTCGGCCGAAGCGAAGCCCGTGGCTGTAATGGTGACGAGAGTTCCGACTCCGCCCGCTACAGGGTCCATCTTGACGACCGCGCTGACCGAGAAGTTTTTATCTGCAACGTCGGACCCCTTGGTGATGTCGCCGGAGGCATCAATAGCGTGGGTGCCCTTGCCGGAGGGTGGAGCGGGGAAACTCGTGCTCCAGGAGCCCTTCTCGTCCGCTGCAATACCGCTTTTAATGATGGTTCCATCATATGTCACCGCAACGTTTTTTTCGCTCACGCCGAAGCCATGGCCTGCGATATTGATGGTTGTGCCCGACGCGCCGTTATTGGGGTCAATTGCTATATGAGGCACAATGATGTAGTTGCCGTTGAAAATAACGCTGCCGGTGGGGCTTTCTACGGAGACCACATGCTGGCCGCCATACGATTCTGGGACAACGAAAAATACGCTTCCGCCGGTATCCACCACTCCCAGCTTGTAGGCATCACCATCCCAGGTGATTTTAAAGGAATTGCCTGCCGTTAAGCCGGTTATTGTTACCTCCAGTCCGCTGACGCCCATCGCAGGGCTCATGCTGGCTGCATGAACTGCGCCGGCAGGCATGAGGCAGAATGCAACCGTTAAAAGGGCGACAATTGCCAGCACCTTTTTTCTCATATCAGTACCTCCTTGTATACATAATATCGAAAAATCACGGTAATTGATAGGCGTCACCCGACAGGAGAAATATTTTCAATTATTAAATACCCGGAGACGTTCAAGGATTCCTGAATTTCTGTGCCAGCGAAGCCACAGATTTATGCTCCTGGATTTGCCTGTCTTTCTCTGCGCCGCTCCAGTTAAGCAGTTTCTGCATCTCATTTGCAACGGTGGTGACGGCGTCAAGGCCCTGGTCCTTGCGCAATCCCACTGTGCTGCGCCGCAGCATGAAGTCGCTCACGGTCATGCATATCTCATTGTTAATGGCGTACCGGATCTGGGCGATTATATCCGGTCCTCCCTGGCTGATTTGCTGCAATCCCGCCTTGTCCTGGCTCGCAAGGTTAAGCACATCCCGGCATCTTGACCCGTAAATAGAGGCGAGATGTTTGACCGTGTCCCCGGGCAGGCACTCCTTTTGAGCAAGCCAATCGATCTCTTCCTGCCCCAGCGCCGGCGCGCCCGGAAGCTGTTTTTCACCGGTCGTGCAGGCGGCTTTATTACCCAGCTTTTTACACGCCAGGTCGGCGGCGTCTTTGGCTACCTCACGGTAGGCGGTGATCTTTCCGCCCAGTATTGTGACCAGCCCATCCAAATTGTCACGCTTGCTGTGGTCGATCAATTCATGGCTTCGCGAGGTATTGGAAGCTGATTTTCCCGGCTTAAGAGCGAGGGAGCGTAAACCGGCATAAGCATAGTAGACGTCGTCGATTTTAACATCGGGATAAGCAAGGTGCAGGCCTTCGAGGATGTAATCCACATCCTCCCTGGTAGCGTATACGGCATCAA
>JAPLHK010000068.1 GCA_026389715.1 Chloroflexota bacterium | reverse complement strand
GGGTTTCGATGCCGTTCAAACGGCCGGTATACCTTAAGTTTTCCCTGGCTGTCAGGTCATCATAAAAACCGATTCTTTCCGGCATATAGCCGACCACTTTCTTAACTTTAACAGGTTCACGCGCCGGGTTGTAACCGGTTATCTTGATACTGCCCGACGAAGGTTCGCTAAACCCCATAAGCATCAGTATGGTGGTGGTTTTTCCGGCGCCGTTGGGGCCTAAAAAACCGAAGACTTCCCCCTCTCCGATACTTAAATTGATATTATCAACAGCAACGAATTTACCGTATTTTTTTGTGAGGTTTTGAGCCTCGATGACTTTGTTATTATTCATTTTGATATTAGCGGCGGCCAAAGCGGACGAAAATAACGGCAAGCGCAATTACTACCAGTAGCACAATGCCGACGCCAACCCAACCCCAGATAGTTGGTGTAAGCACGGTAGTTCTTATCTGCAGGTTGGTAAAGGCATTCTTTGCGTTCGGTTCAGCCTGTACAGTAATCATATAATCGCCGGCAATGGTTTTCTCGGACGGCCTCACAGTAACCTGTATCTCTTTCGTATCACCGGCTTTAAGCGAATCGATCTTGTCCGGTTTGCAGGTCACAGTCCAGCTATTGGGCCTATCCTTCGCCTGGCAGCTAACCTCAACATTCTCCAGGTCTGCCGAACCGGAATTAGTGACAGTCACTGTGAAGTTGTTGTCCTGCCCGGCGGTAGCTTCCGTATTCAATCTCCCGTCCGGAGTTGCCATTTTTAGATCATAGGCTGCTGTCACTATCGCTTTAAGCAATATTGAAGATTTTAGATCACCGCTGCTGACTTCGAAGGTAATGGGATATTCTCCCGGCACCGGGACTTTCCAGGCGTAAGGCCTTACCGACAGCTTCACCGTTTCGGGATAGGCTTTACTTGCGTCGAGTCGGATAGAAGCGATTTCCTGCCCTTCCCCATAACCGGGCGCTATCGAGGATACAAAACCGTCGGGCACAACTGCCTTTAAGTCGAATATTTTCGATTCTTTTCCGCCTGAATACGTGACGCTTATAGTATAAGCGTAATTCACTCCCGCATAGCTGCTCAGGGCGGGATACTGGCAGGTCAACTCAAGTGTCTCCGCCGGCTGCGCATCATCACGGAGGATATTCTGCGAAATGTCATGGTTGCTGATTTGTGCAGCTTTTACGGCAGGAATGTCCATAAAACCCAGTGCGATTAACGCCATTGCCAGTAAACCTATCACGACAGCAACGGCCATTTTCCTTGTCATAGGTAGACCTCCATCAACATAATCACTAACTGAAGGAAATTTGCGCGGAAATCGTCTTTGCAAACGGAAATATAATTTAGCTTAATATTATAGTGCTGTCAAATATTAGCAACCTTTTAAAATTGGGACTGTTGATTTATTAGCTTATTACAAATATACTGAAAACATCGGACTTCTATTTAATTACACAGGGAGGTGTTTCCATGGCGGAGTTAGAAATCGGTACTATTGTGGATTTCTTCGCAAGGCCGGTTGTAGCGGCCGTGGAACTGACTGGTGAACTGAAAGTCGGCGATAAGATACGGATCCACGGACATACCACGGATATGGAATTCGTCGTCTCTTCAATGCAAATCAATAACCAGAATGTTACTGTGGCCAAATCCGGCGACGCGGTGGGACTAAAAGTGGCTGACAAGGTGCGTCACGGAGATAAGGTTTTCAAGGTTACTGATTAGCCTTTACACCAAAACTCTTAATCAGGCTGGCCATTTCGATGGCGCTATTAGCCGCGGCAAATCCCCTGTTGCCTTCCTTGGCTCCAGCCCTTTCGATAGCCTGTTCCAGGTTATCGGCGGTGATAATTCCTTGAATTACAGGTATTCCGCTATCAAGGTTTAGCCTGGCAATACCTTTGTTTACCTCGGAGGCGACATATTCAAAGTGCGGCGTCCCGCCCCTGATTACACAGCCCAGACAGATTATCGCATTATATTTTCCCGTTTCCAGAAGTTTCTTGGCAGCCAGGGGTATCTCCAGGCTTCCCGGGGTCCAGGCGATATCTATATCCTGTTCATTTACTCCATGCCTGAGAAGGGAATCCCTGGCGCCTTCCAACAGCCTGCCGGTGATAATTTCATTGAACCGTGAGATAACTATGCCAAATGCAAATCCTTTTCCAGCCAGCATGCCCTGATAAGTTTTAGACATAAAAGTCCTCCTGCAGTTAATACCAGGTAACTATTCATCTATGGTCAACAAATGCTCGAGTTTCTCCTGCTTGGTCTTCAGGTAATTCTTATTATATTCTGTGGGTGTGGCAAGCAGCCTGATACTTTCAACAACACGCAAACCATAGCTTTCCAGGCCGATAATCTTCTTGGGATTATTGGTTAAGAGCCTGATCTCGTGCAATCCCACGTCCGCCAGTATCTGGGCGCCGATACCATAGTCGCGCAAATCAGCATCAAAGCCCAGGGCAATATTCGCTTCCACAGTATCCAGGCCCTGATCCTGCAATTCATAGGCCCTTAATTTATTATGTAAACCTATACCGCGGCCCTCCTGGCGCATATATAGGAAGACGCCCCGGCCTGCATCGGCAATCATTTTCATGGCCAGTTGCACCTGGTCACCACAGTCGCAGCGCAGGCTGCCGAATACATCCCCGGTAACACATTCACTATGTACGCGGACCAGTACCGCGCCGTTTCCCGTTATGTCACCCATCACCAGTGCCACGTGCTCGTCCGTATCTACAGAGCTTTTATATGCCATGATGGTAAAATCCCCGTACCGGGTAGGGAATTTGGCCTCGGCCACCCTCTCCACCAATCTCTCAAAACGCCTCCGGTAAGTAATCAAATCAGCGATGCTGCCAATTTTTATCCCGAATTTTTCTGCCATTACCTCAAGTTGCGGCAATCTCGCCATTGTCCCATCTTCATTTAGAATCTCACAAATGACGCCCGCCGGGTAAAGCCCTGCCATTTTAGCCAGGTCGACAATAGCCTCGGTGTGACCCGCGCGCACCAGCACACCGCCTTCCTTCGCCCTCAGGGGAAACATGTGTCCCGGCCTGGCTATGTCTTCAGCCTTTGTTTTGGGATCAAGGACAGCTTTCACAGTCACCGATCTGTCAAAAGCCGATATACCGCTGGTTGTCCGGTTCTTAGCTTCAACTGAAACCGCAAAGGCGGTTGTAAACTTTGAGGTGTTCTCCTGTACCATCGGCGGAATCCGTAACTCATCCAATCTTTTACCGACGATAGGCATGCAAACCAATCCCCTGGCGTTGGTAGCCATGAAGTTAATCAGCTCCGGAGTTACTTTATCCGCGGCGATCGCCAGGTCACCCTCATTTTCACGGTTTTCATCATCTACAATAATGATGAAATTCCCCTTTTTTACGTCCTCGATTATTTCAGGTATCGGAGACAGTGTCATTTGTTTACCTCGCTTTCAGATAATCATACTGATTCAACAGGTTGATTATACCTTCTTGTTTATTCGGATGATAAAATTTCTCAATATACTTGGCCATTATATCTACTTCCAGGTTGACCACCTGCCCCTGCTTTAAAAGTCCCATAGTTGTATTTTTCAGTGTATATCCCACCAGCGAAACTGAAAATTGTGCCTGGTCACAATTTATAACCGTCAGGCTTACCCCATTAATTGCAACAAAGCCCTTTTTTACGATATAGCGTAAGACTTCCCCGCTGCAAGCAATACTGGCTATGATCGCACCGGCTTCATGGACAAGTGAGGCCGCTTTCCCGGTATCGTCCACATGTCCCTGGACAAAATGTCCACCGATACGGCCCTGTGCCGGCAAGGCCCGTTCGAGGTTTACTTTTTCTCCTACCCTTAAATTCCCTATATTTGTCAGCCGCCTCGTCTCCGGCATTATCTCAACCGAAAAACTTGACCGGCCGATATCAATTACGGTGAGACAGGCGCCGTTCACGGATATGCTATCACCCAATGCAACATCCGCTGTTATTTTTATTGCACTTATGGCCAGGCTGGTCTGCCCGGTTTCCTTTACCGAACCTATCTCTTCAATAATACCTGTAAACATAAACCTGCTCTTTAAGTATACCCGCTTATCAAGATTTCATCTTCAAACCGCTCTATCCTGATGTCTTTGAGCTGCAGGGCATCCCTCACCTTGTCAACGCCGGCGCCGCCTACAGCCGTCTTTGCTTCATCCCCGCCAATGATAATGGGCGCTATAAAGGCAAGGACTTTATCGACAAGATTATGATCAAATAAATAGCCCAACAACTTGCTTCCACCCTCGACCATAATTGTAGTTATCTGCCTTTGCCCGAGCATCCTCAGCAGTTCGGCAATATCAATTATCCCGTCCGTTGAATTTAAAGCGACATACTCGGCACGTTCGCAGGGAAGCTTACGCATATCATCAGTTAAATAGTGGCTGGCAACAGCCACAAGTGTTTTTCCGGGTTCTGAAAAAATCCTGGCGGTTGTCGGGACCCTCCCTTTCCCGTCGACTATCACCCGCAGGGGCTGCAATTTCGCCCGCCCACCTTTCCCGCTGTAACCACGGGCAGTAAGCTGAGGATCGTCAGCCAGGACGGTATTTGCACCTACCATTACGGCGTCAACTATGTGCCGTTGGCCGTGCGCATAATTACGCGCTTCGTCACCGGTGATCCACTTTGAGTCGCCCATCCGGGTGGCAATTTTCCCATCTAAGCTCATAGCAAATTTAGCTATTACAAAGGGCGATCCAGTCTTGATATACTTAAAATATCCTTCATTGACTTCTTTAGCTTTTTGCTCATATTCCCCAATTACTGTTTTAATTCCTGCAGCCTCCAACAGCTGGATCCCCTTGCCGCAAACCTGTGGATTGGGGTCAACTACGGCGATATGGACCTCAGAAATACCGGCGCTTATGATAGCAGCCGTGCAGGGCGGGGTCTTACCATGATGGCAACAGGGTTCAAGTGTTACATACATGGTAGCCCCTTTGGCCATCTCTCCCGCCTGGTTGATTGCCATAACCTCGGCATGCGCCAGTCCCGGCTGTTGCGTATGGCCCAATCCAACCACAACCC
This sequence comes from Chloroflexota bacterium, assembly GCA_026389715.1. Classification (GTDB taxonomy): domain Bacteria; phylum Chloroflexota; class Dehalococcoidia; order GIF9; family UBA5629; genus CAIMUM01. Next base: position 23,978 of record JAPLHK010000068.1, on the reverse strand, counting down.
CGTCATGAACAAGAACAGTTGAGAGGGACAAAGTACCTGGCCACGGCAACTATAAGTTTACACTTATTGATTCAATTACGAATCAATTTTAGCATCCGGCTGTTACACTTAGCAATAATTACGGCCCTATGGAGCTCTCCATAGGGCCGTAATTGCAATCGCGCTAAATTAGTCTATCGCGTAAACCAGGTCAACGTTTACCTGGAACTCCAACTCCCCGGCGCTGATAGGTGTAGGCGAAGGCGCCATGGCGGCGCTTGGAGCCAATTTCATGTAGTTGTCACGTACAGGCGGTACGTATGAATTGCTTTCAGTCAGATAGAGCAGTTTGCCCAGCTTGACCCCTGAAAGCTGCGCCATTTGCTTTGCTTTTTCCATAGCATCCAAAATAGCTTTTTCACGCGCTATTTTATAGACCGGGGCAGGGTCATCAACGCTAAAGCTAATGCCGTTTACCCTGATCAGGTCGCCGCCGGATGCCGCTGCACTATCAATTATCGAACCTGCCTTTTCAACGTTCCTTATCTTGGCATTCACAGTATTGGATACCTTGTAGCCTATTACCACGTAAGTACTCTGCTTATCATCCCACCTTGTGACCTGCTGGATATCATATTGGCTGGTCTGAATATCCTTGTCCGCGATGCCACTATTTTTTAAGACCTGCATAACACTGTTCATGGCTTCCACGGCATCCTTCTGTGCCTCAGCTACCGTTTTTTGCTGTGATTCAACACCCATAGTCAGAATCACTATATCGGGTGTAGCCGTCGTTTTGCCAAGACCGCTGGACCATAATCCAAGGTTCTGTTGACTGACAATTATCCCCGGCGAACCTGAAACAGCGCCGGCTCCCGCCGGTGCAGCTCCCTGGTAAATAACAGCAGGGGCCGGTGCGCAACCGGCCAGCGCCATAATAATTACCATAAATACGGCGCAAATTAGCAAAGAGTAACGCATCTTGTATACCTCCTTAATTATTAAATAATTGCGTCAATCCGCATACAATGTGACGCACCACATATATAAACGTGATAAACGCATAATTAGTTTATACCTTATTAGCGTAAACATAGCTTATAGCATATAATATTTCAAATCAATTCGGGGATCTCAATCTTTGAAATTTATTCGTGAGTTCTTATTAACCCTGCTCATTGCAGCAGTCATTTTCATCGGCCTTCAAATTTCGATAAAGAGTTTTGAGGTATTCAATGTCTCCATGCTGCCGACCTTCAAAGAGCATGACCTTATCATCGTAAATAAACTGGCCTATGCATTTGATAACCAGCCGAGGACCGGGGACGTAATAGTATTATATGCGCCCGGCAATGGACCCAAGCCGGTCTTTGACCCATTTTTTACCCAGCATCCATCCTGCTTCATCAAGCGGGTTATCGCTGTGCCGGGTGACAGTGTAGAGATCAGAGACCGGGCTGTATTTGTCAACGGCCGCCCTTTATCCGAACCCTATATCAATGAACCGCCGGGGTATTTCATGCCGGAACGTTTAATAGATGCGGGGCAATACTTTGTGCTGGGAGATAACCGCAACCACAGTAATGATTCACACACAGGCTGGCTCGTACCTCGGGAAGATATTATCGGCAAGGTCTGGTTCAAATACTGGGTAGCCGAGTATCCGGATATCCGTTTTATCATGATACCTGTATTCGTCCTAATCGTTAGCGCACTGGTTATCCTCATGATTGCAGATGCAGCTAACAGTAAAAAGGCCTGATACGCTACCACAACCACAGTTCCGCCCGGCCTACGGGGACGGCGATTCCTATTCCTCGATTATGCTGGCTTCCACCTTGTAAACAGGTTCCGTCCTGCTGGGCACATCCACAGTAAATTTATGTACATCCTGCGGATAGATATCAAGGGGATAAGGGTCGAGGGAAGCTTGCACTGTGCTGACTCCAGGCTTTCCGGTTACTGAAATCGTGACGGTGACTGCTATTTCTTTGATGCTGAGTGTTGTTTCACCTGTATTCGTGATTTCGCCGTAAATAATCGTTTTGAATACCCCCGGCTGCGGCTCGATTATTTTGATTGCTTTCTTCGTCACTTCAATCTTGGGCACACCTTTTTCGATACCTATATCAAATGTCTTTTCAGCGGAGATAGCTTCGTTTCCCCACTGGTCCATCGACCTGACTCTATAATAGTAGGTCGATTTATTTTTCAGATCGGTCAATTCAATAAAAGGACGGGTATCCAGTGCTTTCTTCAGTTCGCTGGATTGCGGTGTGTCATCTTTAATATGCCAGATTAACTGGCTGTCCGACAGCTCATCAGTATCCCAAGTTATTTTAACTGTATTGTAATTCTCATTTATTAAATGGATATTGCTGATCTTGGGTGGAGTAACATCGGGCGTAAAGGTAGTGCCCTGCCCTGTCAAGCTGGAGTTATCTGTTACAGCCGTGTGCTGAGGTTGCTCCGTCATCATTTTCACCCAGTATACTCCTGCCCCAACGGCAGCCAGGATAATTACTAATCCTACCAGTGGAAAAAGCCATGACCCTGCGCCTTTGGGCTTGCGTCCGTCGATTTGCTGCTCATTATCAGCGGCATGTATTGGCTCCCGGGTTGGCCAATTCAATGGTTGTCCGCACCTGCGGCACGATACTTCATCGCCGGTAATACCCGAATGACACCGCGGGCAAGTATATTGAAATTTAATCCTGCACTGCGCGCAGAATACCTCGCCAACCTTATTTTCTGCTCCGCAGTTTTGACATTTAAAAACGCTATTCATTTTGAAGTTCTGCCAGCTATCGCGGATTCCGTTAATGTGCTGTGGCGCTGATTAATAATTTATATCTTACTAAATATCGGGAGATTTGCCTATCACATATGTAAAGCATGAGTAGCGGTAAAATTGACACTGAGTGATTTGAAAGGCTACAATATCGTTCGCGCCGAGGTAGCTCAGTCGGTAGAGCAGTAGACTGAAAATCTACGTGTCCCCAGTTCAATTCTGGGCCTCGGCACCATACTTACACCTGCCGGGCAGAAGTGGCGGAATGGTAGACGCGGCAGTCTCAAAAACTGTTGAGGGGCAACTCTCGTGTCGGTTCGAGTCCGACCTTCGGCACCAGCCAATTCCCAACCGTTAAACAATATCCGGCAACTTTGAAGATATAAAAATGCCGCCGTCCCTACCGGGACGGCGGCATTACTGTTATTTTCGCTTTCAGCCAACTGATTATTATATGAAGCGGATACCCAGGTATACGACCAGGGCGATTAAGATCACACCATCAAGCAGCAGCCCTGTAAATATGGCCAGAAGTTTCCCGTCTTTGTTCACCAGTTCAACCATCTTATTCTTTGTCATTTTCCTGCTCCTGCTTTATATTTCTTCCTTTTATACATATAAAACGCAGGTTAAGGACGGAAGGTTTAGACAAAATCGAAATTTCCTGAAATATTTTGACCGTATTAAAATATCTGTGATAACCTTTAGGATGGATGCCGAGTTGTGTAACGGTAGCACGATGGACTTTGAATCCATTTGCCCAGGTTCGAATCCTGGCTCGGCAGCCAACTTCACAGCGCGATCTTATTTTGTTAATTTTATCTGGTCGCCCTGTTTCATCTCCCCACCCATGATAACCGCCGCAAAAACCCCTTCTTTAGGCATGATACACCTGCCGACTTCCTTGTAAATATCGCACTTCAAATGACATTTCTTGCCGATCTGGGTTATCTCCAGAACGACTTCGCTGCCGATTTCAAGCCTGCTGCCTACAGGCAGAAGCGGTAATTCTATCCCCTCGGTGGTAATGTTTTCCGCAAAATCTCCCGGTTTAAAGACGTAACCTTTCTGGTTAAACCTGGTTATACTCTCCAATGCCAGTAAGCTTACTTCACGCACGCGGTCTAACCCGGCGTGGGAGTCCCCTACCAGGCCATGCCCTACGCGGAAAATGCCACAGGCGACAGGTATTTTGCTGGTTCCGGTCGCTTCACTTTTACAGACAGCTACCACTTTCCCCATCACTACACCTTTAACCCGGTCCTGTTGTCCAGGTTAAGGTTACCTATCGTAATCGGCTGAAACAGGTGCTGCAGATTAGCCATTAAAGTACAGTTGATTAATTTACGCTGCAGCTTCCGGTCTGTCAAGCGTCAGGCGGATTTAGTAGTTTACTTTGGCCAGGCCTTTCAGTCCCAGTATTTTTCTTGCTTCATCGGGGTTAGCCGGCTCGAGGCCCAATTCCTTAGATATGCGTATTATCTTGCCTACGAGTTCAGCGCTGCTCTTGGCAAAGACCCCTTTACTTATGAACAGGTTGTCTTCCAGTCCGACCCTGACGTTGCCGCCCATGGCGAGGGCCACCGAACATATATGCATCTGCTGACGTCCCGCGCCTATGGCCGACCAGGTGAAATTACCCTGGCCGACGGCTTCCCGTGTGGCATTTACCAGCGTCACCAGGCTATTAACCGTTGAAGGCACACCGCCAAGCGTGCCGGTGACAAACTGAATGTGCACGGGCAGCTTAAGATGCCCCCGCCCCAGCATAAAGGCGATATTGTTCACCATGCCCAGGTCATAGACCTCTAATTCGGGCCTGGTTTCATTTGCCGTAAAAATGGACAGGAATTCCCGCAAGGTCCTGAACGTGTTGGGGAAGATGAAATCCTCGCTTGCCAGCATGCCCAACTTTTCCCACGGGTATTTCCACTCCCGGATTTTTTCCGCCACGTGAAAAACGGAGAAATTCATTGACCCGAAGTTCAGCGACGCCATCTCCGGCTTAAACGTCATTACCGGCGCCGCCCTCTGCTCTGTGCTCATACCCATGCCTCCCCCGGTACTGATGCAGATCACGGCGTCGGTAGCCTCTTTGAGTCCTGTTAGTACTTCTCTGAATATATCGATGTCCGGGGTAGGCATCCCGTTATCCGGGTTCCTGACATGTATATGTAATATTGAGGCGCCGGCTTGCGCGGAGCGTATACCTTCCTCGATGATTTGCTTGGGCGTAATCGGCAGGTAAGGCGACATACTGGGAAAATGGGCAGAACCTGTTAAAGCAGCCGTTACGATCACCTTTTGCTGTGTCATCTCAATACCCCCCTTAACGCGGTGATTTCCTGAATAGTAGTTTATGCCGCTTTAAATGTCAACGCATCCCGTGTTTGTAGCTGAATACAAAAAGTGCTAATATATTCGCCTTGTAAGCTGGTTGTGCGGGAACAATTCAACCAGCCTTCATATTTATTAGTCATCCTGCCAAATCTGCAATTGTGTAGCTTATTTTGAAAGTCGACCTGCATATACATACCAGCAGACTATCTCCTGATAGCAAGTTGGACCCTGAGGCAGCCATACAACAGGCCATGTCAATGGGCCTGGACGGCATCTGTTTCACCGAGCACGACCGCGCCTGGGAACTGCCCGATATAATGGAACTCAGTTCAAAATACAACTTTCCCGTATTCCGGGGAGTAGAGGTGATGATAAAAGAGGGCGGTGAGATATTGGTTTTCGGCCTCAACATGAATTTTACAACTGTCATTGATATTCAAACACTCTATGGGTTATCACGGGACGCCGGCGCATTTATGATAGCTGCCCATCCTTTCAGGGGATATCCCTGTCATGCCATATCCGATTTCGGGAAGGCGGCCGACCTGGTGCTCAAAAGGCCCGTCTTCGATAAGGTAAATGCCCTGGAAGGATTCAACGGCCGCAACATGGAAGGAAACAATTTATTCGCCTGCCAGCTTGCTGACAGGCTGGGATTTCAATATTCCGGCGGCAGCGATGCCCATGCAACGGATGAGTTGGGAAAATGCGTCACAGTTTTTGATAGAATGATATACGATGAAAGAGAGCTGTTAACCGAGCTAAAGGCAGGGAGGTTCACCGGCATGGCTTACGGCAAACGAAAATGATTATTGCAGGAATAACCGGTACCATCGGGACAGGGAAGAGCACCGTCGCGGCGATGTTCGGGGATCTGGGCGCTTATATAATAGACGCGGATAAACTGGCGCACGAGGTAGTTGAGCCCGGCAAACCGGCCTGGCAGGCCATTATCGACAACTTCGGCAGCGAATTGTTGAATGAGGATCAAACCTTAAACAGGCAGATGCTGGCCGACATCGTTTTCAAGGACCCGGCAAAACTACAGGTATTAGATTCCATCGTCCATCCCGAGGTATTAAAGGAAGATCAACGGCTGGTTAACGAGAGAAAATCCATAGACCCAAATGGCCTGGTTATCAAAGACATACCCTTGCTGCTCGAGATGGGCCGGGACGTGGCCAGGTTGATGGTCGACAAAATAATCGTTGTATATGCTTCACCCGAGATTCAACTTAAGAGACTGATTGCCAGGGGCATGGAGGAAGCCGATGCCCTTAACAGGATAAATAACCAGATCCCTGTAAAAGACAAGATGAAACTGGCGGATTTTATGATAAACAACGACGGGACACTCGATGAAACCCGCGTACAGGTCAGGACAATCTATCAACAGCTTATATCAGGCAGTTCAGGATAAGAAGCTGCATGAGATTTTGCCGACTTTATGGACACGATGTTATAATATGCGTCTGTCAAGGGCATTCCTCGGTAGCTCAACGGTAGAGCTGGCGGCTGTTAACCGCTAGGTCGTAGGTTCGAATCCTACCCGAGGAGCCAATTCCACTTTCCACGTTTTGTTAACTTTTATATCACTCCATATTATGAAAGGTAGTTTGCGTACCCTAACAAAATGGCCGTGATCTTAAGGATCACGGCCATCTCTTTTGCAAATCGTTATATCCTATTTTAGATCCACTGCCTCTGCTACCAACTCGGCAATATCTTTGGCAATCAGTGTCTCTTCGGCACCCTTGGCCTTAATGGCATCGGTGAACATTTGCACGCAGTAAGGGCAGGCCGAAGCAACTATCTCGGCGCCGGTCTCAATAACCTGCTCAATCCTAACTTCGCTGATACGCTTGCCGATGCGCTCCTCCATCCAGAAACGGCCCCCTCCAGCTCCGCAGCAGAAACCATTGCTGCGCGAACGCTCCATCTCCAGCAGCGGCAACTTATTGATCGCCTGCAATACATGGCGCTGTGGGTTGTAGATATCGTTATGCCTGCCGAGGTAGCAGGAATCATGATAGGTAATTTTGTTCTCTTTCATCACGGCAGGTTTAATTTTGCCTTCGTTAATAAGCTGCGAGATCATCGTGCTGTGGTGAATAATCTCAAAATTGCCGCCAAACTGCGGATATTCATTCTTCAAAGTATTGAAACAATGCGGGCACATGGTAATGATCTTCTTGATGTTATAGCCTTTAAACTGCTCCACGTTGTTGGCAGCCAGTGTCTGGTAAAGGTACTCGTTACCCAGCCGCCTGGCAGGCTCGCCGCAGCACATTTCCTGCATGCCAAGTATGCCAAAGCTGACACCCGCCTTCTTTAACAGCTTCGCAGTGGCTATAGCTATCTTGGTGCTCCTTTCCTCGAGCGATGCGGCGCACCCGGCGAAGAATACATATTCGACATTGCTGTCTTCAGAAAGCTGCTTGATGTCCAGCCCGGCAGTCCAGTCGGTGCGGGTCAGCGTGGTGCCCTTGCAGCTATGACCCCTGGCTTCTATACACTGCAATACCGCCAGACCGGTTTCCGGCACCTGGGCGAGGTCAAGGACGAGGTGGCGCCGCATATCAATTATTTTATCGATATGCTCGATGAATACGGGACAAATGTCCTGGCAGGCACGACAGGTAGTGCATGACCAGATGACATCCTCGGTAATTATCTCCCCCACCATAGCCTTTTCACTGGCGGCGGCTTCAGGGGCAGGAGCGACGGCGGCATCGCCTGTTCCTCCGGCCCTGGCTTTGGCCTTCTTAGCGGCCAGCAGCGCAGGCGCGCGGTCAAGCCAGTGCGTTTTCAAATCCTGGACCAGCTGCCGCGGTGAAAGGGGTTTATCGGTCAGGTAAGCGGGGCACCTGTCCTGGCAACGCCCGCAATTTGTGCAGGCGTCCAAGTCAAATAACTGTTTCCAGGTAAAATCTTCGATTTTACCGATGCCATAAGTTTCAGCGTTCTCCAGGTCAACCAGGCTCAGGGCTCCCTTGGGACGCGAGGTCTTGAAAAAAACGTTGGCCGGGGACACGAGTATATGGTTCAACTTGTCCCAGGCAACAATAACGTAAAATACCGCTCCAACGGTGATGATAACGTGACCGTACCACATAATCTGGTACCACAGCAGCCTTGTAGCCTCCGGCAAGCCGGCAAACATCCCGGCGATCCAGAAACCCACAAACCTGGCCTGGCCCCACTCGGGATGAACGTAATACTCGGGTTGGGTTAAACCCAGCGCTTCAGGCGTGGCGCCTATCATCCTGAAGGCCTGCAGGAAAAAGCCGGTAACAACGACAATAAGTATCAGGAAAAGTGCCACTCCATCATCAAAAATGGTGTTTAACCTCTTCGGCCTCTGTATATACCTGCGTACGAAGGCCAGCAACAAACCAACCAGTACCATTACTCCGGCGATATTCCAGAGTCCTCCCAGGTATATATACACGGGGCCGTGGATAAACGCGGCATGGAACGGTTCAAAGACATAGTGGTTGAGAAAATCAAGCCCTGCGCCCACGAAAAGCAGGCAGCATCCAACAAAAATGAGGAAGTGCATTATACCCGGATATGGCTCCCGCAGAAAACGCCTGTGAAAGACGCCGTCCAATATGCCAAGCTTGATGAATTCCCATATCCTGCTCACCGGTTTATCAAGCCGGTTGTCAGGTTTTCCCAGCATCCACATCTGGTAGCGTTTATAGACTGAGTAACCGATAAGCAGTATAGCGGCTACTGCTGATAGATAGAGACAGATTTGAATTATAAGAGGGATGTTCCAAAAAATTTCTCGCGATGCTTCCATGTTACTCCTTCCGCGCTTATTTACTTAAAACCGAGATATTATATTACTTTTTTTTCCGCTCTTCCATCCGGCCGGCAGACCTAAAAAGCGCGTTGATTGACTCTTCCGGAATATCCACCTTACCCAGGGGTACTTCCCTGTCATCGCCGAAATGATGATAATCGGAACCACCGGTGGTCAGTAATCCATGTTCATCGGCCAACCTGACCATTCTCTTTACGGTATTGGCATCGTACTGGCCGTAGTAAGCCTCAAGACCCACCAGGCCGGCATCCTTCAAATCGATAATCAGACTATTTAGATCTTTGATATCCGCCGGGTGCGCAAGCACGGGCAGTCCTTTCGCCGCCTTGATGATCCTAACGGCGTCGGCAGGCTGGATTTTCTCACGTTCCACATAGGCAGGGCCATGCCGCCCGATATATTTGTCAAAAGCCTCGCGTTCGCTGCCGACAAATCCTTTCTCCAATAACGCCTGCGCTATATGCGGCCGGCAGATAGATTCTCCATGCGCCATTTCCTGAACCCTCGACCATTCAACCGGCATGCCGAGTGCTTTTAACTTCTCAACCATTTTCTGCGCCCGGCCAACCCGTGACTCCCTGATCTTCTCCAAGGCCTGGGCAAGATCCGCATCCCGGTAATCGATGAAATATCCCAGCATATGGAGCTCACCCGAAGCCAGGTCTGTATTTATCTCAACCCCGGGTATAACCACAATACCGGGCCCCTGATTAGCTGTCTCAAGCGCCTCACTGATCCCGCCTACACTGTCATGGTCGGTAATAGCTATTACCTCAAGACCTCTCTCCCGGGCAAGATTGACTAATGCGGACGGACTTAACCGGCCATCTGAAGCTGTTGTATGCAGATGCAGGTCGTATTTCACGCTTCGGGCTCCTCACGGCGTATACGTTGTATTGTCCGGGCCTTTCCGTTTTCATCATCGATATCCAGCAACATGGCATCGAAAGCCACCTTGCCCTTGCCAACCGACAGCCTGTGAGGCAAGCCCGTTAAGAAACTATTAAGCACGTTATCTACATCATCCCCGATAATTGAATCCACCGGCCCCACCATGCCGATATCGGTAACATAGGCTGTGCCCTCCGGCAATATATGTGCGTCAGTTGTGCCGATATGGGTGTGAGTGCCAACCACCGCGCTGACACGCCCGTCAAGGTATCTGCCCAAGGCAACCTTCTCGGATGTCGCCTCCGCGTGAAAGTCCACAATTATTGTCCGGGGAAGCGGCCTGACAGTTGCAAGCAGTGAATCCATGGCGCGAAACGGGCAATCATATTGCCCGACAAACGCCCTGCCGATCAGGTTAACTACCATGACATTGCCAACAATCACATAGCCACGCCCCGGCGAAGCGGGAGGAAAATTCAGCGGCCGGATAATGCGTGAATCGCCATCCAGAGATTGGATTATTTCACGCTGCGCCCAAATATGGTTGCCGGTTGTGATTACATCGATGCCCGCAGCATATAATTCACGTTCTGTATTTAAGGTAATGCCAATCCCGTGGGCCGAGTTTTCCCCGTTAGCTACCACAAACTCAATATTGAACTCATTAATTAAGCCCGGCAAAAATTGCTGAACAGCTCTTCTGCCAGGCCTACCAATGACATCACCGATTGCCAGGATCTTCAAAAAGTTTAGCTCACTTTAATTACTTCGCGTAATCTACAGCCCTCACCTCACGCATAACCGTAACTTTTATCTGGCCGGGATATTCGAGGCTATCTTCGATTTTTTTCACGATATCGCGCGCCAGGCGCATGGCCGCCAGGTCATCTACCTGGTCCGGCTTTACTATGATCCGCACTTCACGTCCCGCCTGGATTGCGAAGGCTTTTTCCACGCCGGGGAAACTGGTGGCCACGTTTTCCAGGGCTTCAATTCGCTTGATATATTGATCCAGCGATTCACGCCTCGCCCCTAACCTTGATCCGCTTATCTGATCTGCCGTAGCAAGGATAAACCCCAGTGAACTCGTGGTAGTGGCTTCGCCATGATGCTCCGATATAGCCTGCACTACTTCGACCGATTTGTCCCATTGTTTGACAAGGTTTGCCCCGATCAACGCATGGGGGCCTTCCACTTCGTGGTCGACCGCTTTGCCGATATCATGCAGCAGGGCGGCACGTTTGGCCAGGGTCACATTAGCTCCTATCTCCGCGGCCAGCATGCCGGCGATATGCGCCACTTCAAGGCTGTGCTGCAAGACATTTTGACCGTAACTTTTCCTGAATTTGAGGCGGCCCAGCAACTTGATCAATTCCGGGTGCAAGCCCTGTACGCCGGCTTTACGGGAGGACTGCTCACCTTCAATACGGATGGTCGATTCAACCTCTAACTTGGCTTTGTCAACAACCTCTTCGATCCGCGCAGGATGTATACGCCCGTCTAATATCAGGTTTGTCAGTGCTACCCTGGCTACTTCCCTACGAATGGGATCGAAGCTGGATATGGTCACGGACTCGGGCGTGTCATCGATGATCAGGTCCACCCCGGTAGCCTGTTCCAGCGCGCGTATATTCCGGCCTTCCCTGCCGATCAGGCGGCCCTTCATATCATCGCTGGGCAGGGGTACCACCGACACGGTTGTTTCGGATACAACATCGGTTGCGCATCTTTGTATGGTAGTAGCCAGGATGTCACGGGCTATATTATCTATATCATCTTTTATGCGGACTTCCCAGTCCCTGACCCGCCGTGACGCATCCTCTTTTATTTCATCTTCGACAGCATTCAATAGCTGCTGCTTGGCTTCATCGCTGGACATCCCCGAAATCGTTTCCAGGCGCTGCAGTTGCCTGACCTTGACGTCTTCCACCTGGGCCCTGACATCATCGATTTCCTTTTCCCGCCCGATCAGGCTGTTCTCACGCCTCTCAAGCGCCTCCAGTTTCCTCTCTAACCTCTCCTCCCGCTGACTCGACCGCCTCTCGAGTCTCTGGAGTTCGTACCTTCGTTCCCTGCTGTCTGCTTCTGCTGCCGCCCTTACCTTGACCGCTTCCCCTTTGGCGTCAAGTACCATTTGCTCATATTTGACCTGAGCACTTTCAAGGAGCTTTTTTGCTTCATTCTGCGCGGCGCGTATTTGCTGGTTTGCCAGTATCTGTCGGGCAAAGTAACCGACCAGCAGAAACAAAACGGCCACAAGGCCGATTATCACATAGTATATCCAGTCCATAATATAATTGCCTCTCTTTATAAATAAACCAGGTTGAGTTAAACATTTATGTTAAATCCTTAATTTACAATTATACTATTCTTTTATATCGGACAACCAGTTTTATGGGAAAATATTTTATTTTCCGGGATTTTCCTGGTTTACCATGTCCCATAAACGGGCAATCACCTTATGGACCACCTCGCCACTATAACCACGCCTGCTGAGATATGAGGATAAACGCCTGCTGAATTCAAGGTAACTGGTATTACGAAGCAGCCTGGCTTTTTTAAGGCCTCCCTTAAGCGCATTGGCCTCGTCATCGACACCGGCAATCGCCAGGTTGGCTGTCTCAGGATCGATGCCCTTTTGCAACAATTCCCGCCGGATGACCGCGCCGCTTTTCTGCTTATACGTCACCCGGTCGATCGTCCAGTTCACGGCAAAAGCCCAGTCATCCACCAACCCGCTTTGCTTTAATCTGTCCAATACCGATTTTACGCTTTCAGCACTGTATTTCCGCTTGTACAGTAAATGATTCCTTAATTCCGCCTCACTCCTTTGCCTGTAATCAAGGAAATGCAGGGCTGTTTCGTAACAGCGGTTGAAATCCTCATCTTTCATGACAGGTTACGCTGATTCAGATGAATCTTTATTAGCAACTCCGTTAACCTGGGTAGACGCAGCCATCTGGCGTATGTTTTTTTCTATTTCCGCCGCAATCTCGGGATGCTGGATAAGGTATTCACGGGCTTTTTCCCTGCCCTGCCCCAGCTTGGTGCCGGCAAAATCGAAGAAGGCGCCAGATTTCTTAATAATACCGCTGCTGACCCCGAGATCAATTATGTCACCTTCCTTACTGATGCCGCAATTAAACAAAATATCAAATTCGGCTACCCTGTAGGGAGCAGCCACTTTGTTCTTTACCACTTTGGCGCGCACCCGGTTGCCTGTTATCTCGGTCCCGTTTTTTATGGTCTCCGACTTGCGCAGGTCTATCCTGACCGAGCTATAAAATTTTAAAGCCCTGCCGCCGGGGGTAACCTCAGGGCTGCCAAACATCACGCCAATTTTTTCCCTTAACTGGTTAATAAAAATCACCGCGGTATTTGATTTACTGATTTCGCCGGTGAGCTTGCGCAGGGCCTGCGACATCAATCTTGCCTGCAAACCCACATGCGACTCGCCCATTTCGCCCTCGATTTCGGCGCGGGGCACCAGCGCAGCAACACTATCAATGACGACTACATCCAGGGCATGGGTCCTGACCATCCTCTCCGCAATATCCAGCGCCTCCTCCCCGGTTCCCGGTTGAGCGCCTTTGAGCAAATTTACATTAACACCGCATATCGCAGCATAATGTGTATCCAGCGCATGCTCCGCGTCAATGTAAAGCACCAGACCGCCCGATTTCTGCGCCTGCGCAATAATATGGAGCGCCAGCGTGGTTTTCCCGGACGCTTCCGCGCCGAAAATTTCCGTTATCCGTCCCCGCGGGATGCCGCCGATTCCCAAAGCCAGGTCGAGGCTCAACGAACCCGTGGGAATCACCTCAACTTTTACTCTGGCCTGCCTTTCCCCCAGCGTCATCACCGAACCGATACCATACTGCTTGTCAATCTGACTGATCGCGAGATCCAGGGCCTTTTCTTTTTCGACTTTGATTTTATCCAAGTCCATTTCTCCTCCTGCAGCATAAGCTTGATTAAAGCTCACTTTTTATATCAATTAAAGCTATTGTAACACAATTGTGCTAAAAATCAAGTACCCCCGGAAAATATTTTTATTTCCTCGCAAATTTGGTCTCCTGCAATATTCCTGTCGGCATGACATTTGACGCGCGCAAACCCGTTGCGCTAAATTCTTAGAGAGGTTTACCGATGCCAATATATGAATACAATTGTCCGAAATGCAAAACCAGGTTCGAACAACTTCGCCCGATCTCCAAAGCCGCAGAAGATGCCAACTGCCCTCAATGCAACGCCTCATCTGCGCGGGCTTTATCGAAATTCGTATCGCGCGCCAAGGACGACCTGAGCATGCTTAGCCATATGCCGAGCAGCGGCGGTGGCAGTTCGTGCGGCAGTTGCAGTTCTTCAAACTGCTCTTCCTGCGGCGCCGGTTAAGCCGTGTTTTATGAACACGGCACTTTATTTTTCAACAGGCTGCCAGACCCTCCTCACTATATAGGCGGCAAACCAGACTACAATCGCCGCCGCGATTATGGTTGTGACCATCAGGATTGCAGAATCGAAGAAAAAGCCTTCGGGAAACATCATAATCAAATAGTCGGTTGCCGGGTCCAGCAGCCAGAGGTCGTTAGAAAAACTCACGATATGGAAAAAATAAAATATGCTGTTGAAATCTATCAAAGCCCATAACATAATGGAACCCAGGAAAACAACGGTAACTATGGCCCCGGCTTGAAGGCCTTTCAACAGCCGGCTTGCCCCGGATTTAAAAAACAAATATAAACCCGTTCCCAGTAAAAGAATTAACGACAGTACCCCCAGCATTTTGAAAATATCGATGATCTTGCGCACGTCCTCCAGGTGAGTTAACTCCTTCTGGCTATATACAGGCCTGATGATTCCACGGATACCGACTTCAACCTGGGGAGACCCGACCTTCCCGTCTAAATAATCAGCCATACCCCGGGCGACATCTTTCAACTGGGCGTTGCTTATCCCGGTAACCGCGGAGATGTGGTACCTGGCAAATCCGCCTGTATATAAATCCATGGAACCGGCATATATATTTACAGCCGCCGAGACAATGAGCAGCGGAACGGCCAGCACCAAAAGAATGAAAGCTATGTAAAACAAATAGCCTTTCGTAAAAGTTTTCATGCGTTTATCCCCTATCTGCTAATTTTATATAGGCCAGGCTGCGACCAGGTTTAAAATTCTTGTGTTATAATTTTATACCAGGCCACAAATATATCCTATGTTTACCCATCTACATGTCCATTCAGAATACAGTTTGCTTGACGGGTGCTGCAGGATTATCTCCCTCATCCACAGAGCTAAGGACCTCGGCATGCAAAGCCTGGCCCTCACCGATCATGGCAACCTGTACGGCGCCATCGACTTTTACAAGGCGGCACGCGAAAACGGCATAAAACCCATCATAGGCTGCGAGGTCTACGTCGCCTCCACCGACCATCTCAGCAAGGGCCCGTCTGATAAATCCAACTTCCATCTTACTCTCCTCGCCATGAATCATACGGGCTACAATAATCTCATCCAGTTGGTAACGCAGTCCAACCTCGAAGGCTTCTACTATAAACCGCGTATAGACAGGCAGCTATTATGCAAATACAAGGAGGGCCTCGTCGTTCTCTCCGGCTGCGCCCAGGGTGAACTCGGGCGGCTCATATTAGAAAACCGCATGCAGGATGCCGAGGAAAGTGCAATCTGGTACAAGGAAAATTTCCCCCACTTTTACATAGAAATTCAAAGACATCCCATCCCCGATATTGAAAAAATCAATGAAGGCTTAATAAGTTTAGCCAGGAAACAGGGCATAGCGGTGGTTGCCACCAACGACGTGCACTACATAAACAAAGAGGACGCTTACATACACGACGTATTGCTTTGCATAGGCACAAACACCACGGTCACCGATGAGAAGCGACTTAAAATGACGGCGGACTGTTTCTATCTTAAAAGCCCGCAGGAAATGGAGGAACAATACGCGGATATTCCTGAAGCTATCGAAAATACCGCAATCATCTCTGATCTCTGTAATCTTGAAATTGAATTTGGCAAGCCGCATCTTCCCCAGGTGGAATTACCACCCGGCAAAACCTCGCAATCACATTTATCTGTGCTCTGCTGGCGGGGCTTGAAAGAAAGATTGCCGGATGCCGACAGCGCAACCGAGAAGCGCCTGGAATATGAGCTCGATGTTATCGAGAAAACTCAGTTCGCAGATTATTTCCTCGTGGTCCATGACCTCGTTGCCTTTGTGAGGGAGAAGGGTATATTCTTCGGAGTCAGGGGCAGCGCTGCGGCAAGCCTCGCCTTATTTTGTCTCGGAATCACCGATATCAATCCTCTGACCTATAATCTCGTATTTGAACGTTTCCTTAATATCGAACGCAGGGAGATGCCCGATATCGACCTGGATTTCCAGGACGACAGGCGTGACGAGGTAATCAACTATGCCAATCAAAGGTACGGCGCCGACCATGTAGCCCAGATAATCACCTTTGGCACACTGGGCGCGCGCGCCGCTATCCGGGATGTCGGCCGTGCCCTGGGCATGAGCTATGGATCCGTCGACCAGGTCGCACGGCTAATACCCGGAAGGCCGAATATTCGCCTGGAAGATGCAATGCTCGAAGTCAAAGAGTTGACGGAAATGTATTCTAAGGATGAGATCATCCGTAAATTGATCGATACCGCAAAAAAACTCGAGGGCATATCGCGCCATTCCAGCACACACGCCGCCGGGGTGGTCATCTCAAGGGACCCATTAACACAATACCTGCCCCTGCAGCGCTCCAGCAAGGACAGCGGCCAGCAGTCCGCCATGACCCAGTTTTCAATGGATAACGTGGCGAAACTCGGCCTTTTGAAACTCGATTTCCTCGGCCTGGCCAACCTGACATTATTAGCGAAAGCTATAGGTGTAATAGCGGAAAGCCAGGGTACAACCATAGATTTACTCCGTATACCGCTGGATGACCATAAAACCTTTGATCTTTTAGCATCAGGCGAAACCACCGGCATTTTTCAATTGGAAAGCCCGGGAATGAGGCGCTACATCAAGGAACTCAAGCCCACCAAGTTCACTGACATAGCGGCCATGGTGGCTCTCTACCGCCCGGGTCCCATGGAACACATACCGACATTTATCAAGGCAAAACACGGCCTTGAATCGGTACACTATCCCCACCCGGACCTTATACCTATCCTGGAAGATACATACGGCGTAATCGTTTACCAGGACCAGGTGCTTTTCATTGTGCAGAGGTTTGCCGGCTACAGCCTCGGCCGGGCGGATATAATACGCAAAGCCATGGGGAAGAAAAACGCGGAGGTGATGCAAAAGGAAAAACAAAACTTCCTGGATGGCGCCAGGATAAAAGGTTATTCGCTGAGTGAAGCGGATGCCATATTCCGGCTGATAGAACCTTTTGCGGGATATGCCTTCAACAAGTCACATAGCGTAAGCTATGCCCGCATAGCTTACGAGACCGCCTATCTCAAAGCCAACTATCCTATCGAATATATGGTGGCTTTCCTTAACACGTACATCGATAAGACCGACAAGCTGGTGTCAGCGATTGCTGAGTGCCGGCGCATCGGCCTGGAGGTATTGAAACCCGACATCAACCGTAGTTATGCCAATTACAAAATCGAGATAGCCAACGGCGCCAGGTCTATCAGGTTCGGATTGGCCTCAATAAAGAACGTTGGCTCAAGCGCCCTTGAACCTATCCTCACACCGCGCCAGGAAGGTGGTGAATTCAAGTCAATCGAAGATTTCTGCCGCAGGGTAGATTTACGCTATGTAAATAAAAAGGTAATAGAGAGCCTCATCAAAGCAGGCGCCCTGGATAGCTTCGGGCCGCGTGGGTCACTGTTATCGGCACTTGAGCGTATCATGTCTTTATCACAACGTGAGCAGAAACAGAAGCAATCCGGCCAATCCAGCATGTTTGATTTATTCGGCCGGAACGTCGACGTTCCGCTACCGTCTTTAAGCATCGATGATAATGATGTGACGCTGCAGGAAAAGCTAATCTGGGAAAAGGAGTTGCTCGGCGTGTATTTCTCGGAGCACCCCCTGTCCGCTCTCGGCTCAAAACTGTCCGAGCATGCCACGGTCCTGTGCGGGGAGATCAACAATGAAATGGCCGGTGAAAAAGTTGTCATAGCCGGCATGGTAACATCGGTCAGAAATGTCACTACCAGAAACAACCGTATGTTTGCCATTGCCACTTTCGAGGACCTGAACGGCAGCATAGAAGTAACAGTGTGGTCGGATGTCTATGCGCAAACAGAGGACCTCTGGAAGGAAGGTAATATACTTTTAATCGAGGGCGTCGTTAAGGTCAGGGAAGACAGCGCTAATATAAACTGCTTCAAGGTACGCCGGTATGAACCAGATCTTGAAAAAGCAATGGACACGGTTGACGGCGGTCATGCAGCGCCCACGAAGTCGGCGGGTGACAGTAACCAGGCGGCTCCCAGGAAGCTGGTTATCACTATCAAGCAGAGCGATAACTCGGAGAAGGACCTTTCGCAACTTCAGCAGATATTGGACGTATTGCGCAGGCACCCGGGCAAAGATTACGTGCAACTGGTAATACGCAAAGATGAAGAAATAACGCGCCTTGACGTCCCTGACCTGACGGTGGACTACTCAGCGGGACTTATGCATGAATTAAGTCCCGTTCTCGGTATGTAATTATAAACCCGGATTTCGCTCCGTCACTTAATGAAGCCACGGATCAATTGATTAATTAATTCGGGCTTTTCGCGAACAATCCAGTGCGACGCATCAGGTACCCTTCTGATGGTACAATCAGCAATATAATCTTCCAATCCTTCAACACAGCCGGTCAACAGGGCGGTGTCCTTCTCTCCCCAGATCACAAGCGTAGGCACGGTGATCCTGGGCAGGGCATCGCTCAGGGCAGGTTTTTTTATAGCCTCTGCGTGGTTTTCCAGCGCTTCCACGTTGGCCGCACGGTAATAATTGAGGCCACCCGTCAGGGCCCCCGGCTGTGACCATGCCCGGATATACCCTTTAACATCATCGTCGGTCAGGACACCATTTTTAATGATTTCACCGAAAGCTATCTTCAACAAATATACGTAATTATTATCCGATAACCGTTTTTCCGCTTCCTTGCTGCGGAATAGCAGCATATAGCTGCTTGCTTTGCGCTGTTCAGCGTTATTTCTCAACTCCCTTTCAAAGGCAACTGGGTGGGGGGCATTAACGATGATAAGTTGTTCCAGGAACTGCGGGTAAAACATGGCAAATGTCCAGGCCACGGCGCCGCCCCAATCGTGAGCGGCAAGTATAAATTTTTTATATCCCAGGTGCTCGGCGAGCAGCCGGATATCTTCCATCAGGTATCTTTGTTTATATTGGCTGACATCCTGGGGTTTGGAGGACAGATTATAACCGCGCATATCAGGCGCTACAGCAAGATAGTCTTTGCCAAACTCCTTCAGTTGTTCCTTCCACATATCCCAGTATTCGGGAAAGCCGTGCAGAAACATGATAAGCGGTCCTTTGCCGCAATACGCATAATGGAGTTTGACGCCGTTGACTTCAGCATACGCATGTTCAATCATTTTTCGCCTCCCGTTAGCTTTCTCCCGCTTTAATTCCCTTTGATAAATATTAAAGGAATGGGCATCGTATAATACGAATTCTACCAGTTCGATAGAAGTATCCCCGGATGAAAGAAATTCTATGACCGTATTAACCGCAATTTTTGCCGACTGTTCCGGCGGATAACCGTAAACCCCTGTGCTTATAGCAGGAAATGCGATGCTCTTGATTAACCCGGAACCGGCCAATTTCAGGCTTTCCCGGTAACAACCTGCCAGGGTTTCAGCTTCGCCTCTATCTCCTCCGCGCCATACCGGCCCCACAGTATGAATTACGTATTTTGCCGCAAGATTACCGCCGCCGGTGATGACAGCCTTGCCTGCCGGCAAGCGCCCAATACGGCTCACAATTGCCCGGCATTCTTCTTTTATTATTGCCCCGCCAGCCCGGTGTATAGCGCCATCCACTCCCCCGCCACCCATCAAACCGGAATTAGCGGCATTGACTATAGCCTGCACTTTTTCCCCGGTAATGTCCCCCTGTACCAAAAGGATCCTGGCAGAACCGACGGTTATCTCTGCGGCCACGGCAGCATTCCCCCCGTAATATTTAGCCGATCTCCGGCTGTATCACTCCGTAATCTCCATCCTTACGACGGTATACGACATTAACCGAATTATCTTCATCGTTGGCGAAAAGAAAGAAGTCGTGCCCCAGGAATTCCATCTGTTCAATAGCCTGCTCAATCCCCATAGGTTTCACTATAAAGCTCTTCCGCTTGACTACCGGTCCCTGTCCTTCACTAATGGCAGCGCTTTCTTCTTTCACGGTGCGTATTGATTCATGTACCTTGCTTTTATTCACGGTATAGCGTTTCTTATACTTGTCTATCAGCCGCTCCATGACATCGGTAACGGCATCAATTGCCGATTTCAAATTATCGTCCTTTTGCACGCCCCGCAATAAAAACCCGTTGATATTCAGAGTTACCTGGGCAACGTACGAAGGTAACCTTGATTTCGACTTCTCCTCTGCCAGTTCCATATGTATCGCCGTGATATTGCTCAGATACCTGGTTAACTTATTGACCTTCTTCTCAGCATAACCGCGAATATCGGCATCCATGGTCAAATTCCTGGCAGATATTTTAATATCCATTGATCAACTCCTCTGGTAGATTTCCCTGGCCAAGGTAAAGCCCGATATCTTATTTGCACCCTTTAACTTTAATGCCGCGGCACACGCTTCCAGCGTGGCTCCAGATGTGCAAACGTCATCTATGATAATGATATCTTTGCCGCACACCTCGTTGGAAATGCAGGTGAAAGCATCCTGCATATTAGTCCTGCGCTCTTCAGCGCAGGCCGTCCTGGTCTGCGGTTTATTATCCCTCACCCTCTTTAGCAGGTCCCCTCTAACGGGTACCGATATGATCCCCGATATCTGCCCCGCCAATAATTCCGACTGGTTATAGCCCCTTCTTTTTAGCCTGTTTTCATGCATCGGCACCGGCAATAAAAGATCCGCCGCCAGATGATGCTCAAGGAAATAGTCTGCCATGTATTGAGCCAGACAAACGGCAATTGATCGTAGATTGCGGTATTTCAACTCATGGACTGCCCTGCGTATGATACCCTCAAATACAAACACGGAGCGTATCATATCAAGGCCGTTGTGTTTTCCCCAGCATTCCCGGCAATAAGTACCGCTTGATTCCGGTTTGCCGCACCTCTGGCAAACAGGTGGCAGCAGCCGTGACAGCTTTTTGGAACAAGAGATACAAACAAAGTCACCGACTTTCCCGCAGCCTACGCACAAGCGCGGAAAGAACAAATCGATGACTTCGCGTTGGAGCTGTTTCAACCCTATGGTCAAAACAACCTGCCCATACCTGCTAATTGCTGCTAAAACCTGCTATATTCGATTAGTGCTGGCGCAGGGTATGACTGGCGCCGCTGAAGATGGGTTCGTTCAGATATATATCGCCATTCCGGATTTTTAAATTAAACCCGCATTCAGGATTGGTGCAAACCCAGGCTTTATAATGTATCGCCGCCCCCTGGCTGCCAAAATCGGACAGCGGAACTAAATCGCCAACTTTGCATTTTAAACATTTTGGAAAGGAATAGTTTTCCACTATTTTTTCCACCTCCTCCAAGAATGCGTAAATTATAGCATTAACTGAAACTCAGTGGCAAATTAAACAATCGCAAATCGTTATCCGCCGGTCAATATTTCAATTATCGTGGAGCGCGAATTCTGCCAGGCGCGTATAGACAGCTCCCCTCGGTGTCAATTGGCTGCGCATCAAGGCTATAGAGTTAACTTCTATATTACAGGGAGGCTTAAAAGCCTGCCCCTGGACTGAGCGGGCAAAGTCCATCCTATCATTTACACCGGATTCCTCCCTCAACCGGGCCAGGGTAAGGTGCGCTGTAAACGGGCGGTTTTCACTCGCATAGCCCAACTTTGACAACGAATCATCAATAGCCTTGTGCAATGCAACCAGGGCTTCGATATCACCTTCTAAACCCAGCCAGAAAACACGGGGCCTCCCCGGGTCCGGGAAGAAACCCGTCTGCCCGGTAAGCAGGTGAAACCTCTGGGATGATCTGACTGCAATACCGGTTTCATCCTCTACAGCTGCCAGGTTCTTCATATCGACATTGCCCAGGAATTTCAGCGTGAGGTGCATGGAACCCGGATCAACCCATTTAGCCGCATGCATTCGAGGGGATCTCAGTCCTGCTTGAAAATCCTTCAACTGTTTGACCAGCACGCCGGGCAACTCGATGGCAATAAATGACCTGATAACTTCACCGGCCATAGAGAACCTTATTTTCCTCCGGATTGAATAGACGTTGTGCGTTTCCGCCAAGTATAGAGCTAAGCTCCGCTGGGTTCAGGCCGGCAGTCTTGATATGTTCCGTGGCCCGTTGTGGCGCAAGCAGTGGCCAGTCGCTGCCAAAAAGTATTTTCCCCGGTCCCGCGATATCTATTACCACTTTATATATGGAGGCACTGTAAAGCAAGGGGGCTGCAGCAGTATCGTAAAAGGTATTGGCTAAAATACCCTTGACCTCCGGCATCAATTCATAAAATGGCAGCCCTCCGCCAAAATGGGCCAGCACCATCTTTACTTCCCGGAAATTGCTGACAAATTTGAACAGGATTTCGGGGGTTACATGGCCTTTGCCTGCATAGTTGTGACCGGCCGGTTCCGAAGCATGCAAGGAAACCACCATGTCCAGCCAGGCCGTCTCCTGCATAAGCGGTTTCATAGTATTTAAGTCACAAAGGTCGAAGCCCTGGATATCCGGCCTCAGTTCACCTATACCTTTCGCTCCGCCTTTGCCGCACCTGATTATTTCATCAACAGCCTTCTCCTGTTCAAGCGGCTGCACCGCGCAAAATCCTATCAGCCTGTCCCCATATTTAGATATAGATTCCAGTATATAATCATTGCTGCGTATACAGGCATCGTGGCTGACCCAGCCTATATTTTGTATGACAGATTTGGCAATTCCATTTTCGTCCATGCTGCGGATCAAATCTTCCGCAGAATTAAGCTTTGCGGCCGGGTTGGAATACAACAACCCGAAGCAGGCGTCCGACGAGCAGTATTCCTCACGCCCTGCTATGAGGCGCGGGCTGAAAACATGCGTGTGCGCATCAATGATCATATTCAGCATTATAATTCACGGCCCCGGCAGTTTACAATAAGCGAAAACGTTGTATACCGCCGGCTCAACTAATCGAAATGGACACATTGCGCTATAGTGTCCTATAATGAATCCGGTTTATATAAGATTTACCAATCCAAAATATACGCTTCGTTGACACGAGCAATTAACAGTCACTTCTTATGGTGAAATACAGTATCCCTGAATTAGAAGGTATCGCCCGTAAACTGCGCCGGCATATCATAACTATGATCTCCACCGCAGGCAGCGGTCACCCGGGCGGATCGCTTTCAGCGGCGGATATCGTTACCGCACTTTACTTCGATATTATGAAACATGACCCGGCCAATCCGCACTGGCCTGACCGTGACCGCTTTATATTAAGCAAAGGCCATGCCGCTCCCGTCCTTTATGCAGCGCTGGCTGAATGCGGCTATTTCCCTCTTGAATGGCTTACGACCCTGAGGAAAACAGGCGCCTGCCTCCAGGGGCATACCGATAGCACTCTTACACCGGGTGTTGACGCTTCCGCCGGCTCGCTTGGCCAGGGGCTTTCTATCGGCATCGGCATGGCGCTGGCGGCCCGGCTCGACAATAAAGACTACCGCACCTATGTCCTGCTGGGCGACGGCGAATGCGATGAAGGACAGGTTTGGGAAGCGGCTATGTTTGCGCCCAATTATAAACTGGATAACCTCACCGCGATCGTCGATTTTAATACTCTGCAGCTTGACGGTTTCACCAGGGATATTATGAATCTGGAGCCCTTTATTGCCAAGTGGGCAGCCTTCAAGTGGGAAGTCATCGAAATTAACGGCCATGATATGCAGCAAATCATCGATGCTCTCCGCAAGGCACAGACAGTCAAAGGAAAGCCAACCGTAATTGTGGCTC
>JAPLHK010000082.1 GCA_026389715.1 Chloroflexota bacterium | reverse complement strand
GGCTGCTACTTTTTTCCCCTTGAGCATTGAAGCAGCCTCCATCAGGTCTTCCAGACGGCCGTTGGTGCAGGTTCCTATGAATGCCTGATTGATCTTTATTTTGCGGAGGTTGGAAGCCGGGACGATATTATCAACCACGTGGGGCCTGGCTACCATCGGATGCAAACTGCCCGCGTCTATTTTGATGGTCCGCTCGTAAACGGCGTCAGGATCGGGTGCAATGGCCCTGTAACCGGACTCCCGTCCCTGGGCGCGCAGGTAATCCATGGTTACCCGGTCCGACGGGAAGATGCCCACTTTGGCGCCGGCCTCAACGGCCATGTTGGCGATCGTCAATCTTTGATGCATCGGCATTTCGTCGATGGCAGATCCGCTGAACTCGAGTGCCTTGTAGGTGGCGCCATCGGCGCCGATGCTCCCGATAAGATATAAAATCAGGTCTTTGGCGCTCACCCCGGCCTGAAATTTGCCCGAAACTTCAATTTTAAAGCTTTCCGGTACCCTGAACCAGGTCTTGCCCAGCGACATGGCTACGGCGATGTCGCTGGAACCCATGCCCGTGGCAAAAGCTCCGATGGCGCCCGCTGTGACGGTATGTGAGTCAGCGCCGACAACGATATCACCGGGGTTGGCCAATAGTTCCGCTACGATCTGGTGGCATACACCGCAACCGGCATCGAACAACAGGCATCCGGAATCGGCGGCAAACTGCCGCATAAAGGCGTGATCGTTGGACAGTTGACGGTTCGGGCTGGGACTGGCATGGTCGATAAATAGCGCGGTCCGCCCGGGCAACGCCAGCGTCTGCTTTTTACCCGCTTTAAACTGACGTATGGTAAGCGGCCCGGTGGTATCCTGTACAAACACCAGGTCAACAGGCGCTATGACTATATCGCCCGCCTTTGCGTCGGCACCGGACTTCTCACTGAGTATTTTTTCGCTTATCGTTTTTCCCATAGAAGCCTGCATGACAAAAGTATTCTAAATATCGGCAGCAGAGTAAATATTTTAACATATTGATCCGACATATAACTAAATCCGTCCGACATCTATACTGAGCAAATGCTAAAATTGGTTTGTCGGTTACCCGGGAAGGTTTATGACCATGGACTATAAAGCTGAAGCAAATTCTTTAGGCGTTACGCGATGCCGTGACAGTATCTTTGCCTGGGGCAAACGCACCTATATCATGGGCGTTATAAACCTGTCTCCGGATTCATTTTCGGGAGATGGCTGCCGATCTATTGATGAGGCGCTGCAGCAGGCGGTCCGCTTTGCCGGAGAAGGCGCCGATATAATTGACGTGGGCGGCGAATCTACACGTCCCGATGCCGCTCCCGTACCGGTGGAGGAAGAGCTAAAACGGGTAATCCCCTTTATCAAAGAGTTAATGAGATCGGTGAGCATACCGGTCAGTATCGATACCTATAAATATGAGGTGGCCGTGCAGGCCCTCGATGCAGGCGTGAGCATGGTCAACGATATCTCCGGGCTGAAGATGCAACCGTCTATGCTCAGGCTGGTTGCGGAGAGGCAGGCGCCGGTTGTGCTAACCAGTAATGAACGGGGGCAGCCAAGCCGTGATATCACCGAAACGGTTATCAGCAGTTTGCAGGCCTTGATCCGGTTGGCGCTTGACGCGGGTATCAGCCGGCAAAACCTGGTGACTGATCCGGGCATCGGGTTCGGGAAGACGCAGGATCAGAATCTTGAGATACTGCGTAAACTCGCTGATTTGAAAACGCTCGGGCGTCCTATCTTAATCGGGACTTCCCGCAAATCTTTTATACGCAATGTGCTGGGTGAGGATAGTGAAGCTTTATTGCAGGGGACGGCGGCGACACTGGCCATCGGCATACGCAACGGTGCCGACATGGTACGCGTTCATGATGTGGGGGCGATGTCCCATGTCTGCCGCATAAGCGATGCCATTATCAGGGCCCGGGATGAGCGATGACAGGGGCATATATCGGGCTGGGGACCAACCTGGGCGACAGGCCGGCCAATATAAACAGGGCCATATCGCTGTTGTCCAAAAGTATGACAATTATCAAAACGTCATCGGTCTATGAAACGGAACCTGAAGGCTATAAAGGGCAGCCGGATTTCCTCAACTGCGTTGTCCTGGCTGAGGTTGAGGTTGATGCCCTCGCAGTGTTGGCCATCCTGAAAGGTATGGAGAAGCAGTTGGGACGGGTGGGTTCATTCGAGGGTGGGCCCCGCCTCATAGATGCCGACCTGCTGTTCTATGGGCGGGAGGTGATTAAGGAGCCTGGCCTGGTAGTTCCCCATCCGCGCATCCAGCAGCGTCTCTTCGTACTGGTGCCCCTGGCCGAGATAGACGCGGACTTCACACATCCGGTTTTACATAAAACGATAGCTCAGTTGTTAACAGAGTCGGATTCGCGGAGCAGGGTTGTAAAAGCAGGCCGGATCGGGTTAAATTTGGCAGGGGAATAACATGTATTATATCGCTGTAGAGAGTAGTTTTAGCGCCGCTCATTTTCTGCGCGGCTATCAGGGCAAATGCGAGAAACTGCATGGCCACAGGTTTAAAGTGGTGGCCCGGTTGCGCTTATCCGGCCTGAATGAAATCGGGCTTGCCTATGATTTCAGCGATTTAAAAAGGCAGTTGGGTGAGATACTGGGGAGATATGACCATTCCTGCCTGAATGATATAGAACCGTTTGACAGAATCAGCCCCTCTTCCGAGAATATTGCAGCTACGGTTTACCAGCAGTTGTTACCCAATTTCCCGTCTGCTGACGTTATAGACAGCGTCGAGGTTTGGGAATCGCCGGAGTCGTGCGCCGTCTATAAACCCGGATAGCCCCATTTAACTGCCGACATTGGGCGGCAGCAGGTTGGGGATGCTGTCCTTAATGGCGTAGGAGTAATTGCATTTCCGGCAGAAGAGGGAGCCGGCAATTATCTCGCCGTCGGTCTTTTCCGTAACGGTCAGATCAAGAGTCTCTTTACACACAGGGCAGACAATTATCTCCATGATCGATTCTTTCATATCTCCGTCCTCATAATGAATACTGACAGGCTGCAGTCAACTACCTGAATATGCTTTGCCAGATGGACATTTTAACATTTTGGATAGTCGTCCTGGTTTTGAGAACCTGGGTTGGCACATCCCTGTACCTGGTTACCTCCCTGGTTTTGGTAACCGGCCTGTACTTGGTCACATCTTCCGGGTAGCTGACACGCACCGTCGCCCAGGATTGCCCGCCACCGAAATTGTTCCACCCGCCTCCGTACCAGGGGGACCAGGGGGACATGGGTGACCACGGTGAATAATACGGGCTGTAATTGTCACCTACAACATAATACCTGGGCGCATAGTAGCCGCCGCCGTAATTATTGACCTCGATGGTAACAGTCGAATCGGCTTTGGCAACTTTGAAACTCTGGGTCCATCCCCCGTATCCAACCGCCTGATTGACCACGGTATCCGTGCGGGTTTCGGTCGTAACATACGCCTCCGAATCCGTGTAGGTTTCATTATCGGTATACGGCTCCGTTTTCATAACGGTATCCCAGTACGACTCTGTCACGGGCACGGCTACCGTCAGAAAGGGGATTGCGAATATAACCGCTACGACCGCTACCGGAATGAATACTGTCAGTAACATTCTGTAGTGCTTGAGGACAAACGATTTTATTTTGTTCATTTCGCTCCTCCGCCTGGCATGCCGCCTGTTAGCAACAATACCACCTGATATTAGTTTAGTTAATGCACGCGCAGGGGGCAAATCGGTTCTAATTCAGTGTAAGGGGCACGGTTGCCCGGAGGGCGCCTGGGTGCCTGGCTATTCGATGACAGCCGAGGGATGCGCCTGGAAGGGATGAGTCCTGACGTAATGTGAATATAAAAACGGATAATTGGATTGCACATGCTGCATGTAGTCCAGCCACTCGATGACCAGGTACCGGTAGGCGCGATTGATATCACCCTTGAGATGGGCAATATCGCTTGCCGGTAAATGGGCCAGCGAGGGGCGTGATTCGAGTTCCTCGGCCAGGTGAAATGACGCTAACAGCAGGTCGGTGAACCTTTCATGTTCCAGGAGATTGGGGTTTTCAATCAGTGTCAACAAAAATTGGCGTTTTGCGGTCAGGAATGACTTTAACGCATCAAGGTCGATGTCTGTGAAATCTACGTTGGTATCCTTTTCGGCATATTTGCGTGCCCTGACATACTCCTGTGTTTTCCAGGCGGGAGTGATAGCCAAATTGGCGATGATCCTTTCCCGGTCCGGAGTTGAATTTAAAAACATTGCGGAAAGCGGATGGCCGACTTCAGAGAAAAATGTGCCCACCACCATATTCAATTTGCTGATTTTCTCATCTATCTCGCGCTTAACCATAATGCGCTCGATAACGATGCCAACGATCAGGACCTGTAGCGGCAGGAAGGCCAGGTCCAGCAAAGTATAAAAGAAGATGTCTTTGGCATTATTGAAAATCAAGAAAAGCGCAATGTACAGGACCAGTGATATCAGAACCAGCAGGCTGGCAATAATTATTAGACCCCGGCGGTTTTGCATAGCTATTGTCCCGGCAGATCACTTATCCGACCAGTAAGACTCCTTGTTTTTGAATAACGGGGAGATGACCTTGAATTCCGGCGTACCTGCCTTTTGCAGAAGTTGAAAAACGGCGATCTCCGTAGTCGTGATTACAGCTCCCGCCTGCCGCATATAAAGCATGGCATTCTCCCAGTCCTTTTTATAGCGGGAACACACCGTGTCGCTGATAACATGAACGTAATAGCCGTTTGCAACAAGGTCCAGAACCGACTGGAGGACACACACGTGTGATTCTATACCGGCCACCATGATGTATTTCCTGTTTTGTTGAGAGAATGAAGCTAAGAACGCGGCGTCACGGTAGCAACTGAAAGTAAGCTTATCAAAAGGGCGGTAATCATCTTTCAGGCCGGTTTTTATGCGCTCAACGGTGTGGCCTAATCCCTTGCTGTATTGCTCTGTAACCATGATCGGCACATTAAGCGTGTGGCATGACTCTATGACCAGGCCGACATTTCTCTGGCAATTTGCATAGACATCCTCTTTCATAGCAACGGCCAGGTTGCTCTGGAAATCGATCAGCAGGAATAAGGAGTTCCCTGCGTTGATATTGAATTTATCCATTTTCTATCGTACCCCCGTTTCAAGTGCGCTTAGTGATATTACAAAGGAATTGTTAGCGGTGTCAATAAACGGCTATTTGCCAGTATTCAACGGTTTAAGATATTATTCAAATGGAACGGGGGTTTGAATCAGAGGTTGCCCCGTAACTTTGAAGGAGCGGATATTATGAAGATTGAACATGTAGAGGGTAAGAATGCCGGCAAGCTGATGCTATATGCTTTGAGCACCTGCCAGTGGTGCCGAAAAACCAAACAGCTTCTCACCGACCTGGGCGTTGGCTATGATTACCTGTTTGTTGACCTGTTACAGGGGCAGGAAAAGGAACAGGCCATCGCTTTAATAGAGAAGTGGAACCCCGATTGTTCTTTCCCGACTCTGGTAATCAACGACAGCAAATGCATTATCGGGTTTAAAGAGGACGCTATCAAAGAGGCGTTGAAACTGTGAGCGACAATATCTCTATCAGCCCCGGAGAAATCGAGCGGGCTTATGAAAAATATAAAAAGGATGCCATAGCCGGGGGATATAATATCAACCCCGATGTTAGCTTTACCAAAAACCTGATCGAGGGCCTGCTGGTCAATCAATCGCGCTACGGATATCCATCCTGCCCCTGCCGGCTGTCCATGGGGAATAAGGAGGACGACCTGGATATAATCTGCCCCTGTGACTACAGGGACCGGGATGTCGTTGATCATGGCGCTTGCTATTGCGCGCTGTACATATCACAGGCGGTACTGGAGGGCAAAAAGGCATTGCAATCCATACCCGAGAGCCGCCCGCCGCGCTCAGAACGGAAAAAGAAGGCGGCCCAGGCCGTTGATTTAAACTGGAGTAAATTGCCCTTGCCGGTCTGGCGCTGCAAAGTTTGCGGATACCTGTGCGCCCGCGAGGGCCCGCCCGAGGTCTGCCCTGTATGCAAAGCCAGGAAAGAAAGGTTCGAACGTTTCATCTGATAACGGGCGCTTTGAAACAGGCACTGTAACCTGTCCGGCTTTTTAACGAGACCTGCTTACCCGTATAGCGTCATGCAAGGATTTTGGAAGAACTATAAGCTGTCGCGGCTGGCCTGGCTGCAAAGGCACGGCGCCATTTATTTCCCGTTCTGGGACATGGTTTTCAAGTATCCCCCGCTGGTATTTTTCAATACGCTGCTGCGGATAAAAGCCCGCTTATTTAATACCTGTATCATCCATGTTATCGGCGATAGCCATGTCAAGCCATTTATCTATAAATGCCCCTTCCTGGTAGAGCATATCTCGCAGGCCACAGCCTATAACCTGGTCAAGGAACATAGCTTTACCCGGTCTGCCGAGTACCTCCGGTTGTTCCTTTCCAGGATAAATAAGCGCAGAGATATTGTCTTCCTGGTTTTTGGAGAGATCGATGCCCGTGTTCACATCTATCTGCAGTACGGCAAGAGCGGAAAAACCGTGAGCCTCGATACACTCATCGACCGCACGGTGGAAAGGTACGGGTTAGCTATTGAAAGGATCAAGCAGGACGGATTTGCCGTATGCGTTCACGGCATACCGCCGGCGGCCAGCAAGGAATTCATCACGGCCCTCCCGTTCTCCGGTAAGCCCAGGGAAAGAAGCGAGATCTCGAAGAAATTCAATGAAAGATTGATGGCCTTCTGCAAATCGATCGATGTACCCTATGTTGATGTGCAGTCCATTGCTTCCAATGAGAATGGTTTCATCAAGAAATTTTACCTGGCGGACGAAGTGCACTGCAACAGCCGGATCGTGCCCTTTGCCAGGGTAACCATTAAGGCTGCCTTTGCTGACATTAAGAAGTTTTCTTAAGACAGTTGGTCAGAGTAAAAGGCCCCGCCTCCGTTGAGGCGGGGCCTTTTGCATACTCAGTCTTTGATGCCAGCGATGCGTTTCACCAGCTCTTTCTTTTCCTGAATGTCGTACTGGGTGGTTATGGCGATCTGTTCCATGATAGGTGATCCGCCGCCGTGGTAGCCGCCGACCTGGGCGATACCGCCGCTGGCCGAGCAGATCATATCGCCGACGTGCATCCACAGTTTGATGGCGTTCTCGACCTTGATATCGGGATTGCGCATGGTATATTTCTTCAGCAGTTCAGCAGTAGCAGGATTCTGGAAATCGCCTTCGTGCGGGAAGGTGGCCGGGATGCCGCCCGAGACATCGCAGAGAATCTCTGCTTCCCGGTAGACGGCTTCGCCGGTCAGGCAGCGGCCTACGTTGCAGTAGATGGAGTTGGGTATATAGCTGCCGGGGCCGTAAGGCATGAAACCGTAGCCGGGCATATACACCTCAGGTTTGCCCAGCTCGGAGGCCGTGAAACCTGCCGCGTAGCCAAGCTCGGATATCATGATCAGTTCAGCCAGCTTCTCTCTTATGTGGCTGGCCTTGTGCACACCGTTGTATTCAGCGGCCAGGGCGACGGTGCCGAGCATAACGTCGCCGATGGCAGGTTTGCAGCCGGAATAGCTGTGGCGGTGGAAGAGGGCGAAGAGCAGGGCGCCGACCGCGCCGTGCTGCTGCTCGCCGCATAGGAAAACCCTCTCCCAGGGTATGAAGCACTTGTTGAAAATGGTATAGGAATCCGTTGCGCCCGGCATAAATCCCTTCTTATAATGCTTGCGTTCCCTTAAATTATGAATGGTGCATACCTGCGTCACCCCTTCCCAATCGCCGGGGACGGCGAAGGCCACTGCCCAGTCTTTCTCGTTGGGCATCAGGGCGCGGGTGGGGACGACTACGATCTCATCGGCCACGGATGCTTCGGAGTTGTGCACTTTGCAGCCGCTGACCACGATGCCGTCGCTCTTCCTTTCCACTACATGGAGGTAGAGGTCGGGGTCCTTCTGCTCGGCGGGCCTCTTCATCCTGTCACCCTTCACGTCGGTCTGGGCGCAGCACCCGATCAGGTCCTTATTCTGGAAGTTCTCCAGCCATTTCAGGAAATTCTTGTGATACTCGGTAGCGCCTTTGTTCAGCTTGTCGGCTTCGAAGGAGATGGCGTTGCAGGAGTTGGAGCCGTCTATGCCCATGCAGCGCTGTATGCAGCCGCCTACCTCGCGGCAGAGGGCGCGCGTCATATCCTGCTTTTTGTGCAGGTCTTCTTTGTTCTGGTGGATGTGGGTGAACCTGCTGATGGTCTTGCCGGTGATATGGCTCTTGGCGGTCGCCAGGTCCTTGAATTTCGGGTCCTGGGCGAAGTCATAGGTCGAGCCGATGGTGTTGATGGTGCACATCTGCAGTTCATCGGTGCGGTCGATCAGGTTCCCGTCGTAATACACGTTGCGGCGCATCTTGCCTAACCTGTTGATGTAGTCTTTCTTGGTGCCCAATGCTGACTCGGATACTGCCTTTCTATCGATTGCCATGGTCCCTCCTAATAAATTTTAATATCCTGTATTTGTTTGTTCGCAAAATTAAGTTGTTAATCAGTAGCGTTCACCCCCTGTCACTGGATAGTTCAAAATGCCCATTTACCTGCTTATTTGCGCCATTGGCGAAGCCTTACCCGGCGCCGAGATTTGATCGAGGATGCATTCTACCTGTTCGTCCGTGTATTTATCCAGTGTGTAATATCTCTTCAGATACCAGCCCCGGTTGGCCCAGGCATTGGCCGCGGCAACTATATTATGCGCCAGGATCTTGGCGTCAACCTTTCTGAACTGGCCGGTCTCTATACCGGAATTCAGCAGGCTTTCGAAAAACTGGATTATCCTGCTTTCCGCCTCGTACACAATCCTCCTGTCCTTGAGAGGCAGGGACAGCATTATATGATTGACGAAATTATGAAAATCACGGTAATAATCCACCGTCTCGAAATAGACTTTTAGAGACTCTTTAAGCTGGTCGGCGGGTTGCGCATCTTTTAATTCTTTAGCGAACCTGTCCAGCGTCTGGCCCGTAAGCTCGGCCGTAAAATTGATAATCAGGTACAATATATCCGACTTGGAACCGATATAATGATAGAGGCCCCCGGTGCTCATGCCCAGCGCATTGGCAAGTTCACGCGTGCTGATATTGTTGTAGCCTTTTTTAACAATGAGTTCGGTAGCAATCTTAATGATATGTTTGCGGCGCTCGTTTACAAGAGCCGTGTCGTTGCTGAAAGTACGGACCTTTCTCATTTTACAGACCGAACGCTCTGTCGTTACAATAATAGTTTAGCACAAGATTTTGTCTTTGCCAACGATTTGACATAATATACATTATGACCATACAAATAATAGTCTATTGAAGCTAATAGGGGAGTGAAGAAATTATGAAATTCAGGGGAGTCGATTACTACGACATAGACAGTCTGCTGACCGCAGAGGAGAAGATGACCCGCCAGACGGTCAGAGATTTCATGGAGGCGGAGGTAAAGCCCCACGTGGCGGAAGCGTTCAACGATGAGCGCCCTCTGGATATGGCTAAACTGGCGCCCAAGATGGGTGAACTGGGCATCATCGGCTCCTTTATCCCGCGGGAGTATGGCGCGGCCGGTTCAAGCTATACGGAGTTCGGCCTGATCTGCCAGGAGGTTGAGCGGGTCGATAGCGCCCTGAGGAGCTTTATTGCCGTATCAGCGGGCCTGGTCATGTATCCCATCTGGAAATACGGGTCGGATGCGCAGCGGTCGAAATGGCTGCCGCTGCTGGCCAGCGGTAAGAAGATCGGCTGCTTCGGATTGACCGAGCCCAACGTCGGCTCGGATGTCTCCTCATTGGAAACTACCGCTAAGAAACAGGGCGGTAACTGGGTCATCAACGGCGCCAAGCAGTGGATCAGCGAGGCTTCCATCGCGGACATCGCCGTCGTCTGGGCCAAAACAGATAATGGTATTCGCGGCTTCCTGCTGGAAAAAGGCATCAAAGGGTTTGAGCAGAAGCGCACTGAAAAGAAAGGATCCATGCGCGCCGGGGACGTCGGCGAGCTGTATTTTTAAGATTGTATAGTATCAGGCGATGATCTGTTACCCGGCTCAGCCGGACTGAAATCACCGCTTTCCTGTCTTAGCCAGGCCAGGTATGGTATCTCCTGGGGCGCCCTGGGCGCCGCTATGGACTGTTATGAAGCGGCCCTGGTTTATGCCAAGGAGCGTAAACAGTTCGGCTCTCCCATAGCGTCATACCAGTTAGTGCAGGAGAAGCTGGTCAATATGCTAATTGAGATAACCAAAGGCCAGCTTGTCTCATATCAATTGGGAAGGCTGATGGACCTGGGCAAGGCCCGGTCCGCGCAGATCTCGCTGGCCAAGAAGAACAACGTCAACGTTGCCAGGTTCTGCGCCAGGACCGCCCGCGAGCTATTGGGCGCCGGCGGCATCTCACTGGAAAATTCACCTATCCGGCATATGGCCAATATCGAGTCGGTGTATACGTATGAAGGCACCGACGATATGCACACCCTGATTATTGGCAGCGATATCACCGGGCTGCCGGCCTTCGGCAAATAAAACGGCCGTCAGCCATGACCAAATAAGCAATCATTAGATACCACGGTTTGGAGCGCTCCGGCGTGGAGATGTACTATTTATATGCATTCAGGCTATTCAACAGCCTGTAATAAACGGGCAATTCCCCGGGGAGCAATACTATGAACCTTGCAGCCATTTTCGTTATCATCTGTGGCGTTTTTGTTGCCGTTGTGCTGGCCCTGGTCATATGGCTTATTTTAAATGGGTTGAGAGAGGGGACGAAGAGTAAGGGCGGGTCCGCCGGCAACGATGCGGATAAGCCGGAATAAATGTCCGCATAAAACACGGTGGTAATTTCGATGACGCCGGCCCCGCGCGGGTAATTATTCACGGCTTCATTGTATAATTAGCGCAATCAGTTACCGGGAGGTTCCAGGTATGGATGATAATGCAGATATCCTGAATTATGCCGGTGGAAAATGGTGCTCCGCGAGCACCGATAAATACCAGGACGTGGTAAACCCGGCTACAGCCGCTGTGATGGGTAAGGTGCCGCTGTCGCCTGCAGTCGACGTGGATCGGGCGGTCGAAGCGGCCGCGGCAGCTTTTGTATCCTGGAGAAAGGTGCCTGCCTGTGAGCGGATACAGCCTTTATTCAGGCTGAAGAACCTGCTGGAGGACGGCTTTGAAGATCTGGCGCGCAGCATAACCATGGAGTGCGGCAAGACACTGGATGAATCCCGCGGCGAAGTCCGGCGTATTATCGAAAATGTCGAGGTAGCCTCTGGCATTCCCATCCTCATGCAGGGTTACAATTCCGAGGATATCGCCCAGGGTATCGATGAGATGATGTGGCGCCAGCCGGTGGGGGTATGCGCTGTCATTGCGCCCTTCAATTTCCCCGGCATGGTGCCTTTCTGGTTCTTACCGTACGCGGTCGCCTGCGGCAACACATATATTGTCAAACCCTCGGAGAAGGTCCCGCTGACCATGCAAAAGATCTTCCACCTGATCGCAGCAGCCGGGTTTCCCGGCGGCGTCATAAACCTGGTCAACGGCGCCAAAGAGGCGGTGGACGCCATTCTTGATAACTCCACGGTTCGCGCGGTCAGTTTTGTCGGCTCGACTCCCGTAGCCAAATATATATATGGGCGGGCGGCGGCCAACGGCAAGCGTGCCCAATGCCAGGGCGGGGCCAAGAACCCCATTATCATCCTGCCCGATGCGGATATGGAGATGGCCGCGCGCATCACCGCGGACAGCGCCTTCGGCTGCGCGGGACAGCGCTGTCTGGCGGGTTCGCTGGCCATTACCGTCGGCTCGGCGCGCGGTGAGTTCAGGGACAGGATCGTTGATATAGCTGAGAGCCGGGTTGTCGGGTACGGGCTGGATGAGAAGGTCCAGATGGGACCGGTTATCACGCAGCAGAGCAAATCCCGTATCGAAGAGCTGATCGGCCAGGGCAAAAAAGAGGGGGCTAAAATATTAGTGGACGGCCGGGGCGCGCTAATCCCGGGCTATGAGAAGGGAAGCTTTGTGCGTCCCACTATTATGGATGCCGTAAAACCCGGCAGCGGGACAGCCGTTACCGAGATATTCGGCCCGGTATTGGGGCTTATGCATGTGGAATCCATCGACGAGGCCATCGGGCTGGTGAACAGCGGCAAATACGGTAATATGGCCTGCCTTTTCACCAACAGCGGCCCGGCGGCGCGCAAATTCCGTTATGAAGCTGAAGCCGGCAATATCGGCATCAATATCGGCATTGCCGCCCCCATGGCCTTCTTCCCCTTCAGCGGCTGGAAGGAGAGCTTTTTCGGTGACCTGCATGGGCAGGGACTCGACGCCGTCGAATTCTTCACACAGAAAAAAGTAGTGGCGGAGCGCTGGCCCAAGGAATGGTCACGCAAATTTTAATCAGCATGTATAATCCACATTGGTACAGTAATCTATGACGTTTGAAGATATCCTGACGCAGCGCATGGCCAGGGCCGGCGTAATTGCCGGCGCCGGCGGGTTGGAGTCGGCTATAAGCAGCGGCCGTCTGGCAGGGCAACAGGATATCACCCTGTCCGAAGCGGTTGTCCTCGGGCTGCTGCGGCAGAATGTCACTACCTTCTTCGCCGTATTCGGCCACGGCAGCACGGATGTTGCTGAGGTATTGCGCGTTTACCAGGACGCGGGGCTGGTCAAAGTCATCAACCTGCGCAACGAGATTGAAGCTTCGCATGCAGCCGCGGCCCTGCGCTGGGTAAGCGGTGAGAAGGCGGCCGTTGTCACGTCGATCGGACCCGGCGCGCTGCAGGCATTAGCAGCTTCCCTGGTTTCCGCCTCCGACGGGTTGGGTATCTGGTATCTCTTCGGGGATGAGACAACCGAGGATGAAGGACCCAACATGCAGCAGATACCCCGTCCCGGGCAGGACCTGTTTCTCAGGCTATGTTCGGTTATGGGCAACGCCTATACATTGCACACGCCTTTAGCTATATCCACCGCCTTGAGGCGCGGGCAAATGACGGTTGACCATCCATACCGGGCAGGCCCGTTTTATCTATTATTGCCTATGAATACGCAGCCCTACATGCTGGAAGGGTTCGACCTGCGGGAATTGCCCGCGGATTTACATCTCGCCATGGGCGCAGCGGAGGGAGACTATGCGCAGGCCGCCGGATGGATTGTGGAAGCCAAAAGCGTAGTGGTGCGTGTTGGAGGCGGGGCAATAGACGAAAAAAATGAAATCTTG
>JAPLHK010000041.1:9836-10210 GCA_026389715.1 Chloroflexota bacterium | reverse complement strand
GCCTCGGCCCTGGACTGGTCGATCTCAGGTGTTAGTGCGAGGTTCTTGAGCCTTTCCTCTGCCCTGCGCTTGGCTTCAGCAGCGCGCTCCAGATCGATCTCATCGCTGCGCTCGCAGGCGTCAGCCAGCACAATAACCTTTTCCGGCCTGACTTCTATAAATCCCCCCGATATCACCATATACATCTCTTCCCCTTCCTTGCGGACAACGAGTTCACCGGGGGCCAGCATGGTGATCAGGGGAGCATGTTTGGGAAGTATAGTCATCTGTCCATCAATGCCTTCGGCAATGATGGTAGTTACGTCTTCAGAAAAGATCTGGCGTTCAGCGGTGACAATCTCTAATCTTACAGTTGGCATAACTACGCACCTGCT
>JAPLHK010000041.1:0-9825 GCA_026389715.1 Chloroflexota bacterium | reverse complement strand
CGCACCTGCTTTCTGTGCTTTTTCGGCTGCCTCTTCGATAGTTCCAACCATCAGGAATGCGGATTCAGGCAGGTGGTCCCATTTGCCATCAAGTATTTCATTGAAGCCACGCACCGTATCCTTGATCGAAACATATTTGCCGGGTATGCCGGTGAAAGGTTCAGCCACAAACATAGGTTGAGACAGGAACCTCTGGATGCGGCGCGCCCTGTTGACGGTGATCTTATCTTCTTCGCTGAGTTCTTCCATGCCCAGGATGGCGATAACGTCCTGCAGGTCCTTATAGCGTTGAAGCACCTTTTGCACGCCGCGCGCAGCCCGGTAATGGTCTTCACCGACTACATTGGGATCAAGGATGCGGGAGGTAGATGACAGCGGGTCAACCGCCGGGTAGATACCGAGAGCGGCAATTGACCTTTCGAGTGATACTACGCCATCCAGGTGGCCGAAAGTGGTAACGATGCCCGGGTCCGTGTAGTAGATGGCCTGCACTGACGTAATCGACCCCCGCTTGGTGGAGGTAATCCGCTCTTGGAGAGCGCCCATCTCGGCTGCCAGAGTAGGCTGGTAACCCACCGCCGAAGGCATGCGTCCCAAAAGCGCTGACACTTCCATATTAGCAAGGATGTGCCTGTAAATATTATCTACGAAGAGAAGCACGTCCAATCCTTCGCTGTCACGGAAATACTCGGCGAAGGTGACTCCGGTGAGCGCAACGCGTGCGCGCACGCCGGGTGGCTCGTTCATCTGACCGAACACCATGATCGTCTTTTCAATGACGCCGGACTCTTTCATCTCGCGCCAGAGGTCGTTGCCTTCTCTTGACCTCTCGCCGACCCCGGCGAATACGGAGTAACCGCCGTGTGCTGTAGCGATATTGTGGATGAGCTCCTGGATGATAACCGTTTTGCCGACGCCGGCGCCGCCATAGGCTCCGATCTTGCCGCCCCTGGTAAAGGGCGTAATCAGGTCGATAACCTTGATGCCCGTTTCCAGCATCTGGATGGTAGTCTCCTGCTCTTCCAGCTTGGGCGGGTCACGGTGGATCGGCAATCTGTTTTTGGATTTGACTTCGCCCAATTTATCCAGCGCGTCGCCAAATACGTTGAACAGCCTTCCCAGCGCAACTTTGCCGACCGGTACCGATATCGGCGCGCCCGTATCGACAGCCACGGCGCCTCTCTGGAGTCCTTCGGTGGGGCACATGGCTAAGCAACGCACCCAGTTATTGCCGATATGCGCAACCGTTTCCAGTACGATTTTCTCGCCGTCCTGCATAATTTCAAGGGCATTATAGATCGCAGGCAGTTCTTCCTGGGGGAATTCGACATCGACTACCGTGCCGATTATCTGTATTACTTTACCTTTTGCCAAATTGCACCTCCTATTTGAGACCTTCAACGCCTGCGAC
Source organism: Chloroflexota bacterium (assembly GCA_026389715.1). Taxonomy (GTDB): domain Bacteria; phylum Chloroflexota; class Dehalococcoidia; order GIF9; family UBA5629; genus CAIMUM01. The sequence continues at coordinate 8,414 of JAPLHK010000041.1, read as the reverse complement.
GATATCAAGCAATTCCTTGGTGATCATTTCCTGGCGTGCCTTGTTCAGCGTCAGCGTAAGCTCCGCGATAACATCGTAAGCATTATCGGTCGCATTGCGCATGGCCATCATACGTGCCGACTGTTCACTGGCAATAGCTTCAAGTATGGAATGATACACCTGCATTTCGACAAACCTTGGCAAAAGCTCGCCGAGGACATGCATAGCGTTGGGTTCGAAAATATATTCGGGGCTCACGTTTTTGGGCAACTCCGCCGGCTCTACCGGCAGCAGCAGCTCCAGTGTCGGTTTCTGGCTCATTAAATTAACGAATTTGGAGCAGGCTATATAAACTCGATCGTAAATGCCGTTAATGTAATCCTCGGTTATTATCTGGGATATGGCCATCGTGTCAGCCATCTTGGGCCTGTCACCCAATTTGGTGAACTCTGCCCGTATATCACGCAGGGACCTGCGCATAAAATCGCGGCCTTTGCTGCCGACTGTAATTATGGTAACCGGCAATTTTTGCTCCAGTATGAAATTACCGGTAAGCCTGTTGAGGTTTGTGTTTAACCCGCCGCAGAGGCCCCTGTCTGAAGTAATCAGGACAATCCCGATCTTCTTGATTGGGCGTGCCACCAGCAACGGATGAGTCGCGCCGCCCGCAGCGGACTGGGCGGCCAGGTCTGCGATAACCTGCATAAGCTTATCGCTATAGGGCCGGCCTGCTATGGCCATGTCCTGCGCTTTTTTCATTTTGGCAGTGGCGATCATCTCCATGGCACGGGTTATCTTGGCCGTGCTCTGGACACTGCGTATCCGTCGTCTAAGTATTTTTGGACTTACCATTTAATCGCCTCAGTAAGCAGCGCCCTGCTTGAATTCAGCTATCGCCTTTTTGAGCTCAGCTTCGGTCTCGGGTTTAAGTTGCTTATCCTCTGCTATCTTTTTACCGATCTCCGGGTGGTTATTCACCATGAATTTATAGAAAGCGTTTTCGAAAGCTGATACTTTCTCGACAGGCACATCGTCGATGAACCCGTTGGTTACCGCGAAAAGGATCATGACCTCGTTTTCCAGGGATAACGGCACATATTGAGGCTGTTTGAGTATCTCGGTCATGCGCTTGCCGCGCTCGAGTTGTGCCAGCGTTGCCTTATCCAGGTCGGATGCGCCGAACTGGGCGAAAGTGGCAAGCTCGGCATATTGCGCCATGTCGAGCCTCAATTTTCCCGCCACCTGGCGCATGGCCTTGGTCTGTGCATTGCCGCCCACGCGGGAAACCGAGAGGCCGACGTTTAATGACGGGCGGATGCCCGCATTGAACATGTCTGTTTCCAGCAGTATCTGGCCATCCGTAATGGAGATCACGTTGGTCGGGATGTAAGCCGACATGTCGCCCGCCTGGATCTCGATAATGGGCAGGGCTGTGAGTGAACCGCCGCCTAATTCGTTGGATAGCTTGGCAGCGCGCTCAAGCAGCCTGCTGTGCAGGTAAAACACATCTCCGGGATAAGCTTCGCGTCCGGGAGGGCGGCGGAGGATGAGGGAAACCTGCCTGTATGCCCAGGCATGCTTGGAAAGGTCATCATATATTATCAGCGCATCTTTGCCCTGTTCCATGAATTCCTCACCTATCGCACATCCTGAGTAAGCTGACAGGTATTGCATGGATGCAGGGTCCGACGAAGTAGCCACAACTACAACCGTATGTTCCATGGCGCCGTATTTTCTCAGGGTTTCAACTACATTGGCGACCTTGGCGGTTTTCTGTCCGATTGCTACGTAGATGCAAATCAGGTCTTTGCCCTTTTGGGCGATGATGGTATCGATCGCTACCGCCGATTTGCCGATCGAGCGGTCGCCGATGATAAGTTCACGCTGCCCGCGGCCTATGGGCACCAGAGCGTCCACGCACTTGATGCCGGTATGAACAGAAACAGTTACAGGCTGCCTGTCGACGACGTTGGGGGCAATACGTTCAACAGCCCGGGTCTTGGTGGTTTTTATCGGTCCCAGTCCATCAAGCGGCTGACCGAGCGTATTCACGACGCGGCCGATGAGCTCATTGCCAACCGGTACCTCAACAACGCGGCCGGTGCAGTGGACCTCATCGCCCTCTTTAATCTGGCTGTATTCGCCCAGGATTACAGCGGCTACGTTGTCTTCTTCCAGGTTCAGGGCTAACCCCATGATGCCGTTGGGGAAGGCGAGCAACTCATTGTTTTTCGCTTTACGCAGGCCCTGCATACGGGCAACACCGTCGCCCACCGCCACCACGGTTCCAACGTCTACCATGGTAGCAGTAGCACCGAAGTGCTCAATTTGGTCTTTGATTACCGAGACTATATCTTTTTCTTGGGATTTCAATCTGCTCACCCCCTTAAAGGTTGTTTATTTCGTGGCTTCTACCAGGTTTCTCCTAAGCAGGTCCAGCCTGTTGCGGACGCTGCCGTCAATCAATGTGTCCTCAATGCGGGCGATCATGCCGCCGAGTGTCGATGGGTTAACCTGGAGCTTGACACTTACTTTCTTCCCGGTTATTTTTTCGAGCTGGCCGGAGATCTTATGTTTTTCCGAATCGTCAACGGGAACAGCCGTGGTAACGACAGCATGTTTAATGCCACGCTGCTCATCGAGCAGGCTGTCATATTCGTCCGATATCTGTTCTGCGTTCTTTAGCCTGCCCTTCAGAATCAGCAGGTTACACAGGTTGAGTATAAGTGCATTGGACGTATCCAGCTTTTGCTTGATCAGCTCTGCTTTCAGGTTGAATGGTACCTTGGGATGATCGATTAGATCTACGATCTCACGATCATTCATCAGGTCCGCGAGTTTGCGGAGCTCCTTTTTCCATTCATCCAGGTTGTTCTTGGCCTGTGCGATTTGAAAAATCGCTTGAGCATAACGCCTGGCAGAAATTGTTGATATCATTTTCTATCCTGCCTAATTCTGCTTAAAAGTGTTGCTTTGTTCCAGGACCTCGTTGATCAATTTGCGGTGTTTTGGAGCGTCTAAAGATTCCTTGATAACCTTTTCGGCGGCAAGGATGGTGAGATTAGAAAACTCGGACCGCAAATCTGCGATGGATTTATCACGTTCGAGTTTAATTGCATCCCTGGCTTTGATTACGATAGCATCCGCTTCCTTGCGCGCTCCGTCTTTGGCCTCTTCCTTTATCTTTTCAGCAATCTGGGAGGCCTGGGCAATGATTACCTGCCCTTCCTTGCGTGCAGCTTCAACCGCTGCCTTGATCTGCTCTTCGCTGCGGCTTGTCTGTTCCTTTATCTTCTCGGCCTGTTCGAGGCTCTCCTTTATTTTGGCAGCCCTCTCATCCAGCATTTTAAGTACCGGCTTGTAGAGGATTGCCGTGAGAAGCCCGAAGAGGACAAGGAAATTGATCAGAAATGCAACCACCAGTTGCCAATTTACTCCGATATTTTCCATATTTACCTCAAAGTTCCAATCCTGTTTTTTCTCCAATCAGCGCCGGCTTTTATGGCCGGCACAGGGCGGAATCCCGGAAACATTGGGATTCCCTTGCCATTAACAGGTTTTAGACTACCATGGCAAGCAGGATAGCGACGATCAGAGCATAGATGCCGACCGCTTCAGTGAGAGCGCCGATAAGAATCATGTTGGTCAGGATTACACCCCTGGCCTCGGGATTGCGACCCAACGCCTGCATAGCACCAAGACCGATCAGTCCAAGGCCGATGCCTGGCCCCAGCATTCCCAGACCTGCAGCGAGTCCGGCACCCAGCATTTTCATAGTTTGAGCGTCCATTTAGATCCCTCCTTTTTCTTGAGTACAAATTAATTGTGTTCAGCACCCTCTTCATGGTGCGAGGTTACTGCCATTACACCGAATACCAGTGTCAACCCGGCGAAGATCATAGCCTGCAGGAAACCTACCAGGGTCTCAAGCCCGTAAAATGGTACGGGTGCTATGAAGGCTACTAAAAATGTCATAACGCCGAGCAATATCTCTCCAGCCGTCATATTCCCAAATAGACGGAAGGTAAAGCTTACAATCCTGATAAAGTGGCTCAGAATCTCCAGAAGGCCGACGTATATATTTATAAACCCAAATGCCAGTCCGCTTATGAATGCCTTTCCATCACCCTTAAATAGCTGCCCGAACGCCTTGCCCAATGCGCTGAACTGGAAGAACGAATCTATATACTTGAGCGGGCCGATCTTGGAAAAGCCAAGGTATTCAATAAATATGAAAGACACCAGTGCAATTGAAAGGGTAAGATTAATATCCGTGTTTGCGGCGCGCAGGAAGGGCACAATAACGGTAGCGCTATGTGCCCCCTCTGTTACGTGTTCAATCGGACCCCAGGAGCCCCAAAACGGTGTAAGCGCCAGCAGAGCGTTTGTTACCACGTATATGAAGATGGTTGTTACAATCGGGAAAAAGGTGCGGACATGCTTCTCCCCGGCTACTCCCTCAATAGTATTGTAAATACCATCGACGACGACTTCTGCGAAGCTCTGCAGCCTGCCCGGGATAATCTTCATTTTCCTGGTGGCGAAGAAGAATAACAGGCACAGTAAAATGATGGTGATCCATGATGATATCAGGGTATTGGTTATCTTGAAATCACCGACATGGAACATTGCCTCGGAAGGAAGCACAACGTGAGGTTTACTCACCTGGAGTTCAGTGGGTACCTGGATGTTGAAAAACTTGCTGCCGAGAGGTCCCATCACAAATGAGGCCAGGAATAGTGCCAGAAGTACGATGCCGAGGATTACCACTAACCGGCTGGAGCAACCAAGTTTACTCACTGTCCTGCTCCTTATTTATAGAGTTCTTTTTTTTATCCATCTCTTTCTGCGCATTTATGAACTGGCGCAGCATACGGTAAAAGCCGTATCCTGCCGTCATTGTTCCCAGTATAAACCCTATTAACGTGCATAGTGGCCGGCTGTTCAATCTCTCGGGAGCATCCAACCACAGACCAATGGCTGTCGGTACGATTAAACTCAGTGCTATGTACCAACCGACATTAAAGAGAAACCAAAATCCTCTGAGGAGCTGTCTTTTTTCCGGCTTCAGTTCGTTGTCTTTTTTAATCATGGGCATTATAACAACCCTTATATTTAGCCGTCAACGGATTTTCCAATGATTTTAGGCAATATTTCGTTACGCATTAGTAACTACGCATTTTAAGAAAGGGAAACGCTTACTATAGTAAATTTGTGCAGCGGCAGCTTTATTTCAACCGCTCAAGTTTTACGACTTCTTTTTACCGAAGTCATCAAGGTCGAGCGTGTTAAGGAAATCGTATATAGCCGGATATCTTTTCAGGTCCTGCTCATTGAGTTTATTGGGTTGTGGCGATCCGTCCTCCGCCGATCTGGGTTGGGCAGTAATTTTACTGGAGTCACCGTCAAGGATTATGCCGGCCTTGTCCAGGACGGATTCCTCCGCGTAAATTGGCGCTGTAACCCTGACTGCCAGGGCGATAGCATCACTGGGGCGGGAATCGAGTTTCATCTTGGTAAGCAGCCATCGATTATTATGTTCATCATGGAAGACCTCAAATATCCACCCCTCGCCGCTGTCGATCTCCATGAAATGTTTCCTGCCGTCATGCCACCTGCTTACAATTGTGGATTTAAATTCGTGTCCCTGCCATACCAGGGTTAAACTGGACTCGCTTTCAAAATCCCGGGCGCGGTTACCGCCCGCCTGGGCTTGAAGTTCCACAACGGGAGGCCCGTCATTGAATTCAAATACTATCTGGGCATAAAAAGTGTCGGACCGCAGGTCATTGACAACAACCCGCGAAATATTGGTGCCGGAGATCGACTCAAGGGCTGAAAAAGTATTTTTAAGCAGGTCGTGTGTCATGGGCCGCGCTACATCGACATTTTGCAGTTTCATGGAAATCGCGTCCGCCTCGGCCGGGCCTATCCAGATGGGCAGATAACGGTCGGTCAGCCTTTCTTTAAGTATGACAACGTGCTGATAGTTCATCAGGCTTACACGTATACTGTCGATCTGCATTTCTTTCATATTAACTCTCGAGGGCGTCTTGCCCAACATGCTTGATTTTAACGCAAGACATAAGGTGTGTCAATTGAAGATTAGGATAATACGAAAAACATAAGCGCACAATATGCCACGGGATTTACTTTGGTAATGCGGATAGCTGTAGCTTTGTTAATGCCTGCAGTATTTATTAAAATATTGAAGATTGTAATGGCGGAGAAGAAAAATTGAAAGCACTATTGCAGAGGGTAGTGAAATCATCGGTGACCGTGGATGGCAGAGTGGTCGGCGAGACAGAACAAGGTCTCGTTGTGTTTCTTGGCGTGGCTGAAGGCGATGGAAAAAAGGATGCTGATTATCTCGCAGAGAAGATCGTGAACATGAGAATTTTCAGTGATGCAGGCGGTAAATTCAACCTTTCGGCGCTTGACATAAATGCGGGACTTCTGGTGATCAGCCAGTTTACCCTTCTCGCAGATACTCGGAAAGGACGGCGCCCGAGCTTTACGCTGGCAGCTCCGCCCGATAAAGCGGAATCCCTATACATTTATATTATTGCATGTCTTGAACGTTCAGGGCTAAAAGTGCAGACCGGTAGTTTCGGCGCGCATATGGTAGTACAAATTTTTAATGACGGCCCTGTCACAATTATGATCGACAGCCGGGATAAATTCTCCGTCTAATCAGAGCAATCATTATTGATTGCAACTACTTGCAATTGCATCCATTATCTGAGAGAATTAATGCATTATGAGTTGCACACAAGTATTGCAGTCCAAGGGTTATCGTCTCACGCCCCAGCGCGTAATGGTGGTGGATGCGCTTCACAGCGCTAAACGGCACATCAGCGCAGATGAAATATTCGAACGGATGCGTGAAAAATATCCGTACGCCAATATATCCACGGTTTACCGCACGCTTGAGTTGCTGAAAGAACTCGGACTGGCGGCCGAGATCAATATAGGCGATGGGATTGTCCGCTACCACGCCAGGGAAAACAGCGGACACCACCATCTCGTATGTACCAAATGCGGGAAAATGTTCGACCTTTCAGTGGAAGAGTTGGTCCCCCTGGAAAAGTCACTTGCCAGGAACCATGGGTTTAAAGCTGATATGCATCACCTGGCAATTTTCGGGCTTTGTTCCGGCTGCCAGAGATAGGCCTTATTCAAAGGGTTTCCGAAATTAATACTTAATAAGAGGCGTTCTCATGCATATACCTGACGGTTACCTCAGCCCTGTTACAGCAGGGGCCATGTACATTGTTTCAGCGCCTTTTTGGGTAGTTGCCGTTCGGCGCGTACGCAAGGCCCTTACCCGCCGCACCGTACCTGCACTGGCCCTGTTTTCAGCTTTTGCTTTTGTTTTGATGATGTTCAATGTTCCCCTGCCTGGCGGCACAACGGGGCATGCGGTTGGAGGCACACTTCTGGCAATTGTACTCGGCCCCTGGACGGCGGTGATCGGCGTTTCTGTAGTATTGGCTATCCAGGCCCTGTTATTTGGAGATGGCGGGCTGACGGCTTTCGGCGCCAATTGTTTCAATATGGCCGTGGTTTTACCCTGGGTCGGGTATTTCATCTATAAAATCATAAGCGGCAATTCGGACATTGCATCGAAACGCCGTTTAGTGGGGGCGGTTGCAGGAAGCTATATCGCTATCGTCGTTGCGTCTCTAGTTGCGGGAATAGAGCTCGGCGTTCAGCCTGCTCTGTTTCACGCAGCAGACGGGACTCCGCTATATGCACCGTACGGTTTAGAGGTAGCTTTGCCCGCGGTGAACTTCGGGTTGTTGCTCTGCGGCTCCGACAGCATCAACGGCTCTTCCGTGTTGTTCGTGATGTTTATGACCGTGGACCCTGTATCTGCGTCAGGCGAAAGGTTCAGGACGGCAAGCTGTGGATTATCTGGTCGGCAGCACTGGTATTGCTGGCATTCGCCACCCCGTTGGGATTGCTGGCGGTGGGAACAGCCTGGGGTGAATGGGGAGCAGATGAGATCAAAGACATGTTTGGATACATCCCGAAGGGCTTGCAGAGCATGGGGGATTTTTGGAAAGCTCCTATTCCTGACTATAGCATCCCCGGGGTGGGAGATGTTCCGGGATATATTCTTTCCGCTTTGATAGGTCTTGTTATTGTAGGGGCGCTGGTTTGGCTGCTTGCCCGCTGGATCGGCCACAAGAATATCTCCGGGCAAAAACCTTCCGCCAAAGGAGACCCTGTGGTTTGAAGAGTGAGAGTTTTCTTACCGGCAATATCTCCAGCTTCACGCAGGCGCTGGAATCCATAGTTGTGACTGAAGATCTGTGCCGGGCCCCCGGTTTGTTCCAGTGCCTGGACCCAAGGGTCAAAGTGGCAACTATAATACCATTTATTATTATGGTTGGCCTGGCACGGAGTTTTCCAATATTAATACTTATTTT
>JAPLHK010000027.1 GCA_026389715.1 Chloroflexota bacterium | reverse complement strand
CGCCTTCAGGATATTCTTGGTTGAGCGGTAGTTCTGCTCCAGTATTATGACGCTGGCCTCCGGGTAGTCCTTCTCAAAGCTGAGGATATTACGTATGTCGGCGAAGCGCCAGGAGTAGATGGACTGGTCGGGGTCGCCGACCACGCAGACGTTGCGGTATTTTCCTCCCAGTAGCTTGATGAGCCTGTACTGAGTGATGTTGGTGTCCTGAAACTCGTCCACCATCAGGTGAAGGTAGCGCGTCTGGTATTTCGCCAGCACGTCCGGGTGTTTTTCAAAAAGCTGCACCGCTTTCATCAGCAGGTCATCGAAATCCACGGCGTTGCTCTGGCCAAGCTGCTCCTGGTAACGCTCGTAAATACGGCTTACTATATCGTCCCAGCGGCTGCCATGCATGTCTGCCAGTGCCGCCGCGGTGAGGTGCTGGCTCTTGGCCTGGCTGATGGCGTTGCGTATCTTGTACGGGTTATATTGGCGCGGATCGAAGTCCAATTCCTGCAGGCATTGCTTGACTAAGCTCTGCTGGTCGTCCTCATCATAAATAACGAAGTTGCCGTCCAAACCGATGGCCTTGCCGTCCTGCCGCAGTATGCGGGCGCAGATGGCGTGGAACGTCCCTGCCCAAATATTCTCGGCTACCTGGCCGAGCAGCTTTTGCAGGCGCTCCTTCATCTCCCGGGCAGCCTTGTTGGTGAAGGTCACAGCCATTATGCGCCGCGGGTTGACGCCGGTCGTTTTAATCAGATAGGCGATGCGGTGGGTGATGACGCGCGTTTTGCCGCTGCCCGGCCCGGCCAGTATAAGCAGCGGCCCTTCAACGCGCTGAACCGCTTCTTTCTGCGCCGGGTTTAAGCCTGCCAGTATGTCCATAGTTCTATTTAGTAGTGGTGGCTGCCGTTTCCCACTTGATCTCGACCTGGTCCGATGCTACTCCGGTGAAGTTGGCTGACCATGATCTTGCTGGCACCGGTCTTAAGGACGATATTGACGTTCTGCGTGGGCAGCCCGGTCACAGGCTTTCCCTCGACGGAGACCGAGCCCAGGCTAACGCCCTCAAGGTAAACGTCTGCGCCGCTATTGCTATCGCAGGCAGCGACAGCCAGCAGTGATAAGCATAAAGCTGCGGTTAAAGTGATTGCGGTTGTGGGTTTATAACTCATCTGATTTTCCTCCTTTGTTCGGGTCTGCGGTGGAATGACAACCTGGACTGATGGGGTTTTCATGCGGTTACGGCCTAATTATAGCATCGTATTGGAAAGCGCGACAAAATAAAATAATCCTAAGATCAGCGGTGTAAAACATGGCCGCTTTTAGTAAAATTACGGGCCCGGTTATGCCGATTCTCAATAGAGAAACATGTTTAAACTTGAGGTAGTAAAGCGATGCGCAGGGCTGACAAAGAGATAAAGAAAAAAGAGGAAATCGAGGACATCCTCCAGCGCGGCCGCCTATGCCATCTCGGCCTGGTTGATAACGGGTTGCCCTATGTGGTGCCCGTGAATTACGGCTACGCTGACGGCTGTCTTTACATTCACTCGGCCCGGGAGGGCAGGAAGATCGACATACTTCACCGCAACAACCTCGTCAGCTTCAATATCTATATCGACGATGGCATGGTCCAATCTGACGTGGCCTGTAACTGGGGCATGCGGTACCGCAGTGTGATGGGCACGGGCGCCGCCGCGCTGATAGAAGACAGGACGAAAAAAGAGGAGGCACTGCGCATTATCATGAAACATTACGCAGGGCCTGCAACTGCTTTCCAAGCTGCCAGGGTGGATAGCATCCTTATCATCAAGATACGTATAGAAAGCGACCGGCAAGAAATCGGGTTAAGTGTGTTTTCCCAGCCAGTCCTCGATATCTGCGAAGACCTTTGCGTTGCCGGGCTCATTATGCACCTCGTGGTAGAACCCGTCGTAGATCTTGAGTGTCTTATCCTTGGAGCCGGCTTTTTCATACAGCAGCCTGGCTCCTGCCGCGTTGACCAGCTTGTCATCCGAACCCTGCAGGATAAGCAGTGGAAGCGTGATGGACGGCATCTGGGCTTCAACCTTGGCCATGGCTGAGAAGAGTTCAGAGCCCAGGCGCGCCGTAATCTTGCCGCGGTAAACCAGTGGGTCATTGTCGTAGGCTTCAACCACCGCCTTATCGTGGCTGAGGTCGGCCGAAGGCAGGGTCTGAACACCAAGTTTCGGCGCGATGGCTGAGAGTATCCTGGCCAATGTGATGGTGGCCGATGTTATACTCTCGCCCGGCTTGAGGGCAGGTGCGGATACAACCAGACCGTCTATCTCCGCCTGGTGCTGTAACGCATACGCGGCGGCAATCGTTCCGCCCATGCTATGACCGTAAAGTATTATCTTTTTGCCCGGGTTATCCTTACGTACCATGTCGTAAAAAGTCTTGAGGTCGTTGATGTAAGTCTGGAAGCGGTCGACGAACACCCGTGTGCCCTCGGATTTACCGTGTCCCTGGTGGTCGAGTCCGTAAACGGCGTAGCCCAGCGGTACGACGTTGTTGACAAGGTTGTTGTAGCGGCCGATGTGCTCGCCCAGCCCGTGCGCTACCAGTATTACGGCTTTAACCTGACCGTCGGGCAGCCAGCATCTCCAGTAAAGGTTGAAATTGCCGGTGCCTTTGAAATTACCCTCTTTCTGCTGCATTATTACCTCCCCCGTTTTTACCCATATTATGCGCTTGCCGCCTGCGGCCGACAAGTGGCATGGGAGCTAGTTCCTGTGAGCATCAGGCATCGCGCGGTACGGCCCTTATTTGTCCGCATCTGGATAAAGCCGTAAAATTGACAGGCGGTTTTACAAATATGCTTAAAGCTGTATTATTCGATCTCGACAATACGCTGATACTCTTCGAGGAAGAGAAATTCCTGGGGGGCTACTATCCCGTGCTGGCAGCCAGGTTTGCCGGCATCTTCCCCGACGGGCAATTCGCCGAGCGGCTGATGAAGGCTACTGTCGTGCTGCGCGATAACGACGGTAGCAAAGTCAACCGTGAACTTTTCCTGGAAGCTTTTTGCGATAGTTTCAACGTAAATAGGGATGAGGTGTGGTCCCGCTTCGAGCAATTTTTCAGCCTGGATTTTGATATATTCAAGGACGCCGTCATGGCTGCCCCCGGCGCAGCAGAGGTTTTCAGGCGTGTGAAAGAACGGGGATTAAAGATAGTGGTGGCCACCAACCCCATCTGGCCGCTGGTTGTGCAGCAAAAAAGGCTGGGCTGGGCAGGCTTGGAGGACATCGAAGTCGACCTGGTCACACACATAGACAACATGAGTTACTGCAAACCGCAGTTGGGCTATTTCAAGCAGATCTGCCATTTGATAGGTGTGAAGCCCGGCGAATGCCTGATGGTGGGCGACGATCCTGCTAATGATATGGTGGCTGCTAAAGCCGGCATGAAGACTTTTCAGACAACGGACAGCCGCGCATACTCACAGAAACCGCTCGAGATAAGCAAAAATGTCATCGGAAATAATCTTGACGGCATACCCCCTGCTGATTTCAGCGGCCCCCTGGTAGATGTGCCGCACGCTGTCGATACCCTGCTCCACTCGTAAACCTTCCTTTCTAACCTGCAATATCCTTACCCATATTAGAATAGTTTGCATAACACTAACTATTTATATTATACTAATTATCGAATCTCAACCACCGATCAATGTGGGTAGCAATTGCATGAATGAAAAGAGTGAAATAATTGACCGCATACTGGGACAGGTTGAAGGTGCTTTCAGGGAGTTACTACCCAGGGCGCACCAGGAATTGCTGGATCTCGACCTGACCACGCCGCAATTGAAGGTTGTCCTCTTGGTCTATCTCAACGGGCCGGCAAGGATGAGCGACCTGGCCTCGTCCCTGGGCGTCACATTAGCCACGGCCACCGGCATCGTCGACCGCCTGGTGGACAGAGATATTGTGGAGAGGGAAAACAGCCGGGAAGACAGGCGGGTCGTGGTCTGCCGTTTATCGGAAAAAGGGCGGGAATTGACGGACAGGCTTTACACCTCCGGCCGTGAGCGCGCCCGGCAACTGCTGCAGGGATTGGATGAGGTTAAATTAAGCAAACTCGACGAGGCACTGGCTTCACTGTCAGGCGCCAGTGTTGTAAAGGAGAAAAAATGAATATAGTTGTCACCGGCGCAACCGGGCATATCGGCAACGTGCTTATACGTGAACTGCTGGCGTCAGGAGAGAAGGTCAGGGCGCTGGTACCCCCCTTTGAAAACGACCTGCCCATACGCGGGCTTAACATCGATATGGTAGCGGGTGATGTCTGCGACCTGGACTCATTGAATTCAGCTTTCCGGGGCGCGGATGTGGTTTACCACCTGGCCGGGATTATCGCCATCACGCCGGGCAAAGACCGGTTGCTGCACCGCGTGAATGTTGAGGGGACACGCAATGTGGTGGATGCCTGCCTGGAATCAGGTGTCGGCCGGCTGGTCTATACCAGTTCCATCCATGCCATCCAGGAGCCGCCCGAGGGCATCTTTATCAACGAGACCTTCCCGGTGGACCCGGAGCATGTACTCGGCCCCTATGCCAGGAGCAAGGCCAGGGCGACGCTGGAGGTGAGGAAGGCGGTGGAACGCGGACTGGACACGGTTATCGTGCACCCCACCGGGGTGATCGGCCCCTTCGATTTCAAGATATCGGAGATGGGGCAGCTTGTCCTGGATTTCATCAGAGGCAAGCTGAAGGCATACCTGGACGGGGCCTACGACTTTGCCGATGTGCGCGACGTGGCGCGCGGGCTGATGCTGGCCGGCAGGAAAGGCCGCAAGGGGGAGAGCTACATCCTTTCAGGTGAAAGGGTCAGTATCAAGCGGATCATGGAGATGCTGGAGGAAACCAGCGGTATCAGGGCGCCCTCCTTCAAGGTTCCCGCCTGGTTGGCCCGTACCGCCGGAAAGCTGGCGCCCATATATTACCGCATAGCCAGGAGCAAGCCGCTCTTTACCGATTACTCCGTGGACGTGCTGCGCAGCAATTCCTGGGTATCCTCGGAGAAGGCCCGGGTGGAGCTTGGCTACGTGGCGCGTTCCGTGCATGAATCCATCTGCGATTCCGTGGCCTGGTTCAGACAGAACCTGACGCCCGCGCAACTGGCGCCGGCGGTCAGGCGCATATAAAACTCTATTGGGCTATATAGCCCGGAGGTTATACGGTGGGATGACCGCCTGTATATGTGTGCCTTATAACATTATATGTAACGTCGCCCTATTTTATTGCCTGTTCCCAGTCTATCCGTGATAGCAATTCAGCATCGGTTTTCAGAGTCTGAGCTCCTGATATAACTTGACGTGGTCTGACCAGATGCCCCTACATAGCTGACCAAAGGAAACCACAGCTTGTATCACACGGCAGGAGCGTCACGGGGAGCGTCAAGCCTCACAACCCAGCACCAGTGGTTCAAGTCCACTATGCCCCTCCAGCTACAGAATCAATCGCCGTAGTTATCAACAGGTGGGATCCTTACTTCTACAGAACAAGCAATTGATGGCCCTCGCTTAAGGATCTTTTCCACCGTGTCTTTGGACCAGGACAAGAAAGCATACGACTTGTTTCCCAATTGACTTTATAACATCCATCACACAGTATATTTTTATCCGGATGCTATAATTGCACCATGAAGAATCCCCGGGCAACAATGTGGTTCGAAATAGTCATAATCTTTGCTTTCATGGGATCTGCACTTTTCCTTTCAGCCGGGACGATCAACTATTGGCAGGCATGGGTCTATCTCGGGGAAGTTACCATATCGAGCATCCCTCTTACCGTAGCCATGATTAAAGACCCGCAGCTTCTTGAAAGCAGAACAAAGACAGTTGTCGAAAGGCGGCCTATTCAAAGAATCATAGTGTTATGTGCGGGACTTTCCAGTATTGCCACACTCATTGTTCCCGGGATTGACCATCGTTTCAGCTGGTCGAGCATGCCATTCTGGCTCTCCATAGCCGGCAATCTCTTAATAATAGCGAGCCTGTGGCTAGTGTACCTTGTATTCAAAGAGAACTCTTTCGGCTCAGCCACGGTCGAGATCAGCAAGGATCAAACGGTAGTCTCCACCGGTCCCTACGCGATCGTACGAAATCCGATGTATGCGAGTGCAGCAGTCTACTTTATTGGGACATCTTTGGCGCTCGGTTCCTATTGGGGGCTTATTCCTTCTGTACTCGCGATTCTCTGCTTTGTCTGGCGGCTCTTTGACGAGGAAAAGTTACTTGTTCAAAATCTTCCCGGCTACAGGGAGTATTGCGCCAAAGTGCGTTGGCACTTGATACCCGGTATTTTTTAACTTCGATATGGTCCCGGCTATCCATAACAGCCTTCGCCATATAAATGGCCTCAACTACGTATAAAATCGCAACCCAGGTTAAACTTAAACAATTGTTGGCTTTACCCCTGGCTTTTTCTTGCTGAAGCCAAAAATATAGATTATCTCGAGAATAGCTAAAGTGTTAACTACTAACATAACGATAAACCATATAAGGTGTTTATTGCGTGCCGATTTCCATAAAGCCACACCTTTCCATGGTAGAGTCCATGCTATCGACAGAACTACAAATAATGGCATCCACGTGGGCAGTGAACTTAACTGATCCATTTTTCACCTTTCCTCGCCAGGTATTTGTGGGAATCCCTAACCACGTTACTTGCCCCAAATTTTGGTGTAAATAGGAATCGCTATCACCAAAGCTACGACAAGAAATATCCACCATGTCCATATTGGCAACCATATTGCAAGCAGCAAACCTATCGCAACTCCGGCAAGAAACTTGACCGTGATAAATAGTAACAGGTGACATTTTGATAACTGTCTTAACTTCTCTATCCTTTGATCAAACCAACTGGCAGTACCTGTCATAGTATTCGCCTCCTATCGCCGTTATGAACTCATGTTAGCATAGATGCGGGAAATAATTATTTACTTTTCGTTTTTATTAAAATCAAACCTATAATTATGAAAATCACCGAAAATCCAAACATAATCCACGAATATAAAAGTGCATGTTAGTCCTGAGTAATTTTCCAAGGATTTATTATTATGCTCATAGCATTTATTAAACTCATAAGACCCATTCCAGACCAAAAACCAATGCCCACTCCTGGCCAAAAACTATTTTTATTTATCATAAATGACCCCTATTTCAAGGATGTTAAAATCTTTTTCCGAAAACACCAGGAAAAGTTTGGAGAACAGTCATTAATCACTTTTGCTTTTCTCTATCTTCTTCTTCTCTTAGATGAGTGTTTTCTATCGTCCTATCGATAGCCAATAGTATAGTTCCTATAATACCGAAAACAACAGCCCAGAGAACGCTGTACTCTTTAGTTAATGCTATCAGCGCTGTTATGATTAGTGCGTATAGCAATGTGTTTGATATATGTCTTTTGTATCTATATTTCATTTCTTCCCCTTTTTCATTCTAGTTATAAAATAGGCTAATGCACTTGTCACCCAAGAAATTGTCAATCCGACACCGAATCATCTCCTTAATCCTTATATCGGTAGACTAACGTGCGCTCCATTCTGCGCAGCGCGGGGATGACCTCCATCAGTCTGTAAAGGGCGCGCCGATCAGGCAATAGGAAACTTGCTCCGGAAACAATTTGCGGCGCGGGTCGATCACATCAGGGTAATCCACGTCGAAGCACCGGACACTGGCAGGCGGATTGACACGGAAGACGCGGCTGTCCATGCCGCAGCCCACGTGGAGCACGGCCGCGTCCGGGTGATCGGCCAGATAGCGGTTCGTGAGCAGATCAAAGGTCGCGGCGCGCGTGGCAACGATGGTACATCCGATCTCGCTCCACAGGCTCCACGAGCCCACTCCCTTGTAGGCCTTGCCGATGTCGTAATCGATATGCCGCATCGCCTCTTCAGCCCAGGGATCGGGCAAGATTGGATTCCCCCACTGGCTCTGAATAGCTCGACCGTTCAAGGTCATGAGCATCGTTTCTTTTTCTTTAGTAAAGTGGATCTTATCAATTGTCATAGGTCGCTCCCCGGCGTATCGATTGCTTCGTGTTCATTGCCTGTTTGTTAAAAGATTACTTCCTCATAATTATGCCCTGCCTAATATTAATGATATTAGAAAATATTAACCACCATTGACCTTACCATTGAATAAACATGGATACTTGCTTTCGCAGCTATGCATCGCGAATAATTATTAATATCAAGTTAAGAGAATACTTTTCAAGAGTAAAATGAGAATAGATAAAAACACTTTATCTTCTGATAGCAGTTGCTGCAACGCTGGAATTAGCTTCTTATTCTCAAACAGGAGTTCGGGAACTGTCCAGAATGGCTGGGTTAAAAATAATTGACATAACATTCGGCATATGTTAGTCTCAAAAAGGGAGGTTAGGGATATGAAGACTATCTACAAGGTTATCATAGCTGCTGCGATAGCCGTGGTTGCAGGCGCTGCCATCGGCTTTGTCACCGTAAACCCCGTTGCCAATCTGGTCACCAGTGGGAGCAACATCAAGAACGGACCCTGGTCAACCAACCTGGCCTATGGCAGCAGCGGTGCAAATCCCTATATCAAAGCCTGGGTCGCTGAAAACGGGCTTATGGCAGTGAGCGCATCCTTAAGCATTTACCTGGACGCTTACACTGATGACAGCGGGCAGCCGCTGGCGGCCAACTGTGACTATGTGATACAGGGCCCGGCGCTCAAAGCGGGATACTGGAACATCACCGTTTACAACGAGAATGGCTTCCTGATAGCCAACGACCAGAACCGACCTGAACCGCTATTCGTTCAGTTCTACCGATATTACGTTCGAGCCTGACGGCAGTTTCAAAATATATCTGTCGAAGACACAGCAGCAGGGGAACTGGCTGCCGGCCGGCAGCGCCAAAACGCTGAATTTGTACCTCCGCCTGCATGACTCCGGGACTGCTTACTCGAACGCCAATGTACTGAAGGCAGCGCAGCTGCCGCACATCGTCAAGGAGGGCTGCCAACAATGAAGAAATGGATACCACAATGAAGAAATGGATACCGTGGATAGGATGGACGCTTTTAGCCGTCATCGTTGTGGCTGTCATTGTAAACCTGATCGTCGCGGTCAGTATTCCCACCTCTATAATGGAAGCAACAATTACCAAGAAGTTCAACTTTCCCAGCAACCAGTGGGTTTTCCAACCGCCGATTACAGACCAGAGCACGGATGTGGTCAGGCCGGCGCCTGATGATATCTATTCACTCTGTGTTTACGACGTAAGCCAGCATCCGCTTCGCGTGACGTCTATGACAACCCAGTACTGGACTATCTCCGCTTTTGCCATGAATACGGATAATTTCTTTAACCTTACCAGTTCGCAGGCGAAGACGAACCCGGTTGAGGTAGTATTCGTTTCCAGGGGAATGACATACCAGGACCCGACGGGAAAGGCACAAGTCGTAACAATGCCGAGCGACAAAGGCATACTCATGATCACGATGGTTATCCCCAATCAGGATGCTTTGCCGGGCATTTTGCAGACCCAGAAGCAGACTACCGCCGAACTGGTAAAGTAGCGGCAATGCCTGACAAAATGAAAATCCGTATTGCGGTACCGATAGAGTCTATTATCATTGAACAAACATCGGGATGAATAGGTGGACTAAAAGCAAAGCAATTGCAGGAGTGCTGGAATAAGCTTTTTGCTCTCAAACAGGAGTTCGGTAACTGTCCAGAATGGCCCACCAAGTTAGGTAATAATATCGCCTAACTTTAGTTACGATTTATCTGCCAGAGTCCGAAATAGCCGGTTTTCCTCTCGTGTTTGCGGCAATGTTGCTGCCACAATTTGCAATGATTGACAATCAGTCTATAATCATTCATACTATTGTCATACTTCAGTATGATAATGAGGTGTCAATAATGCCAAAGACAACTAAAATAGCTATCAGCCTTCCTGAGGCAATTCTTAGCGCGGTAGAAAAAGAAAGAAAAGCTAGCGGTGAGAGCAGGAGCGAGCTATTTCGACGGGCGGTTGAAATGCTGCTACGTCGGAATAGAGAACAGGCTATGAGCGAGCGATATGTTCGCGCTTATGAGCAAATGCCTGAGACGAGAGAGGAAATTGATGCGGCCCGCTACGCTGCCAGCGCCATATTAGCCGGGGAACTCTGGCAATGAAAAGAGGCGAGATATGGTGGGCAGAACTGGAACCACCCGCCGGAAAACGTCCCGTGGTGCTTCTCTCAAGGGACGAGGCCTATACTGTCCGCTCGCTTGTAATCATAGCTCCGGTTACCACACGGATACGCGGTATAGCTGCTGAAGTTCCACTGACAGTTGAAGACGGCATGTCCCAGGCATGCGTGGTAAATCTGGATGTTATCACCACCATCCCAAAGGATTGCCTTCGTAGTCGGCATACCATATTAAACCGCATTAAATTGAAGGAAATTGAAGCGGCCATACATTTTGCTCTGGGATTGGATCAATAGCAACGCCAGCATCAACGCATATACTCTCAAACAGGAGTTCGGGAACTGTCCACAATGCCCCACTATGATAGGCGATTTTATTGCCTAAGTTTAGTTGATTTTTTCTATTTGAACAGGGTGGTTATCATTTTTGCTTCGATCTCTGGTAACATTGCTGCCTATTCTCACCAAATAAAGGAGATGAGCCAGTAACGAACCTCACAAGGTATAGTGTCATTTTTGACATCCGGCCTCAAAGTTTATTATGCTCTGTGTTTAAAGTTATCAGTAATTGCTCCCATCACCTAAGTATTTAAAGCTGAACTACTACAGATGCAGGTAGAACTGTTATCCTTCAGGAGGAGATACTAATGCACAAACAGGATGACTGTATCGCGGTATTCGACGTTGGCAAAACAAACAAGAAACTGATTATCTACGATAGGGACCTGAGAATATTGGATTCCAGGTATATTCAATTAGAGGCGGAAAGGCGAGGAGCAGAATCCCATGAACGCATCACCAAGACAGGCGAGTGGCTCCTGGACAACCTTTCCAAAATGGCGAAACAGCATACAATCAAGGCCGTTTCGATATCAGCCCACGGGGCAACCTTTGTCTGTCTTGATGAGGAAGGTAAATTAGTATTACCCGTATTTTCTTACGATACAGACCCAGGAATCGCATTACATGAAAAATTTGCCGCAGAATTCGGTGATCCGCTGGTTCTCCAACGCAAGAATGCTACTCCTGACATGCCGGGCCTGGGCTGCATGGCTAAGGGGTTATTCTATATCAAGGAGCAATATCCCGAAGAATATGCACGAACAAAGTATATTCTTAATCTTCCTCAATACTACGGGTACCTGCTCACGGGAAATATGGGCATGGAGCTTACGTATATCGGAAGCCACACCAATCTGTGGGAATTCGAAAAGCACACCTGGTCCGGGGTCATGGAACAGCTGGGGATGAGAGATAAATTCCCGGGGGAGATCCGTAACCCATGGGATATACTTGGTATTATTTCGCCGGAGATTGCTCGGCGAACCAGTTTACCGTATGACACTATTGTAACCGTGGGCATACACGATTCCAATGCCGCGCTGCTTCCCTATATTATTACTGTACAAGAGCCCTTCGTACTCCTCTCCACCGGCACTACGTGCGTGGCCATGCATCCGACAGCGGATACCGTCTTGCGTGATGATGAGCTTGGTAAGGTTATCTTTTACAACCTCAGCTCTTTCGGAACCCCCGTGAAGACAAGCATTTTCCTTGCCGGACTGGAATTCGACGTATACATAGGAATGCTTAAAGAACGTCATATCCAGAAAGAGTTTCCTGCATTCGATCGAGCACTGGCGGAGGACATCCTCTCTCGCCGATCCGAGTTCATCCTGCCATCAATCGTACCGTTCGGTATGTTTCCGGATTCAAAGGCGCGGATCATTGAAGGGGAGAATGTGTATCCCTTCGGGGATTTAGCGGCAGGCAAAACACCAGAGTTCTTTGACGATTTTGAACGCTCCTATGTGATACTTACTCTCTCGATTGCACTCCAGACCAGAGTTGCTCTGGAGCGGACCGGCCTGAAGAAAGGAATGTCGGTATTCATCGAGGGGGGATTCAGCCACAATGAGTTTTTTACAAATTTTATAGCCTCACTTTGCCCCACAGCACAATTCTTCATCACCGATTTAAACGAGGCATCGGGATTTGGTGCAGCGTTGCTCGCCCTGAGCGCCCTGGAGGCTACGAATCCGAAAATGCTTCGTGACCGTTTCACCATAAAGACTACCCGGCTTGAGCCGTCAAGTCTCACCGGCCTTAGTGAATATGAAAAAGATTTTGAAAAATACCTGCAGGCGGCCGGGTAGGTGATCCGAAAAACACGATAGTACAAAGTGTTCTATTATAGAATAATCGCGGCATCATATTTTCGATTTTTTGGAGGGTATTATGACAAGATACAGTGAAGAAAAGGCTATGGTTCTGGAGTCCAGCCTCTGGCTGAGCCGGAACGGCTATTTCGGGACTCATCGTGGGACGGGTGGCAATGTTTCATTGCGGCTTGGGGAATCATCAATGGCAATCACCCCATCATCAACGGAGTATGAGGGACTTACCCCGGAGGATATACTCGTCGTTGATTTCGCAATTGCTATCATAGAGGGAAAAACAGGGCTCAAACCGTCCGTAGAATCAATACTACACAGCACCATCTACCGGAATCGGCCGGACTGTAACGCCGTTGTCCACAGCCACCAACCCTGGGGCAGCGCTCTGGCACTGATCAATACTCCTGTCCCTGCACTTTTTGACGAGGTTTCTTTAGCCCTCGGCCCTTTGATAGACATCATTCCGTACGGTCTTTCGGGAAGCCCCGAGCTTGCTGCTAATACCGCGACGAAGCTGTCCAATAATGCAAATGCCTATATTATCCAGAATCACGGTATCCTGGCTCTTGGCAAGACCATGCATCAAGCATTACTGAATGCAGAACTCTTAGAGAAGGTGGCTCATGCCTATTGCCTGGCCTTGTCGACGGGGAAAGCTGTAACAACACTTCCCCAATCCGTAGCAGATATGTTCGCATCACTAAGGCATAATGATGTTAAAGAGGCAAGCGTGACAGGAAAAGGTGGGGCATAACTATATACCTGGCTCACAGGCAAGTATGCTGAAATGAGGTAAGTAAAGTAACAAGAAACTGAAAAACACCGACTACCTGACCGGGACAACGAGGTATCGAGTGGTAGCGTTATTAAGAGCAGGCCAACATTACCAAAGTACTAAGATATTGATACCCGCCTGTCATCGGTGTATAGTATTCAGAGATTTGCAGATATGCGCACAGGCGGTGCGACTTTAAGGAGGCGAGATGGCTGAAGATTATGCAGAGAAAAGTTTCTGGCTGGGCAACTCGGGAGCGTACAAGGAGAATCCCCCGCTTGAAGGCGACCTGAAATGTGATGTGGCTATCGCGGGGGGCGGCTTCGCGGGAATTGCCACAGCGTATTACCTGAAAAAGGCGCAACCTTCACTCAAAGTAGCCGTACTGGAGGGGTGGGTCATTGGCTGGGGCGCATCGGGGCGCAATGCGGGCTTTGCCATGACTACCTTTGGATTGATGATGTCCATCACCAAGATGCTATTCGGCGCCGAGAAGACCAAACAGTCCCACCACTACATGGAGAGGGCTGTCGATATAGTGGGAGAGCTTGTAGCGGAGCATAAGCTGGAATGCGACTACGAGAGGCCGGGCTTCCTGCGCATCGCCACGACACCAGCTTACGTCAAGCGTATCAGCGAAGAGGTGCACCTGGTGAAGGAGCTGGGATTGACCGGTGTGGACTGGATCGAGGCGGACGAGGTGCAGAAACGGGTAAAATCACCCGTTTACCTGGGCGCCTGGTGGGAGCCGCGCTGCGCGCTGGTCAACCCTGCCAAGTTGGCCCGCGAGATGAAACGGGTGGCTGTGAAGTACGGCGCAGAGGTTTATGAGCGGACGCCTGTGATGGAGATCAAGAGGTCGCCGCAGGGTTTCACTCTCAAGACGCCCAAAGCCACGGTCAGCGCGGATAAGATAGTGCTGGCTACCAACGCCTACTCTCTGGCCATTCCCGGCCTTAATGCCATGCAGCAGCCCGTCTGGACCTATATCGTCCTCAGCGAGCCGCTCAGCAAAGGGCAGATGGACGAGATGGGCTGGAAGGGGCGCGAGGGCATCGAGGACTACCGCAACATGGTGCATTACTACCGTCTCACACCGGATAACCGCCTGTTGATGGGCGGCCGCGATATCGCCCTGACCTACGGCGCTAACATGGATAAGGATATGGACCCCAGGATTTTTGCCCAGCTTGAGAAAGATATCGTTGATTTCTACCCCTGTCTCAAGGATTTGAAGATAACGCACCGCTGGGGCGGCCCGGTCTCCGTACCGATGGATATGGTGCCGGCGCTGGGGTACCTGGATGACAAGCGGGCTGTTTACAGCCTGGGCTGCATGGGGCACGGTGTTTCACTCACCCACCTCAATGGCGAGGTGATGGCCGACCTGCTGCTGGAGCGCAAGTCGGAATGGACGGAATGCTTCCCGGTCAACCGCAAGGTCTTCAAATGGCCGCCGGAGCCCATCCGCTTCGTGAGCGAGAAAGCCATCCTCGGCTACCTGCACGCGGAAGATGCCTGGCTGGAACGCAAAGGCCTGGGGCCGGCCAAAAAGTAGCTGCATGACAGCCTCTGGCTGAAATGCTAAAATCGTTCGGTCATAATCAGCCGGCCGCCAAAGGCCGGCTGACGGCTTGAGAGCGACATGGAACCCATCTTAATACGTGTCTTTCTGCTGATACTGGTGCTCGTTTTTGCCCACACCGTCGAGACGGTGCTGGGTTTCGGCGCTACAATTATCACGCTGGCGCTGGGCATCTACATTTTCCCTCTGGATACGATGTTGCCGGTCCTGGTTATACTCGGGCTGCTGCAAAGCCTTTGGCTGGTAGTGCGCTGGTTCAAGTATATCCGGTGGAGGGTGCTTCTTTTAAATATCCTTCCGGCGGTGGTTGTGGGGATGGCCATTGGCATTTATTACAGGACGCTGGTGGCCGACTACCGGCAACTTATCATCCTGCTCGGCATTTTCGTCATGGCCGCCTCATTGCTTGAGATAGTAATGATCTACAGGACGCGCGCGGCGGGCGGCAGCCTGCCCCGCTACCTGGGATGGCCTATATTGATAATGGGAGGTATCTTCCACGGCATTTATGCCCTGGGCGCCCCGCTCATTGTCTACTACTCCAGCCGCGAGTTGAAGGAGCCTGCCGAGTTCAGGGCGACCGTCTCGATGCTCTGGCTGATACTGGCGGTTATGCTGGTCATCAACCTTTATTCCATCGGGCAAATCAACATAACCACGATTACCACTACGGGTATCGTGCTGCCGGGCCTGATACTGGGGATTTTCTTCGGCAGCCGTATGAAATTCCGGATGCTGCCTTTCAAGGTGCTCATTTATGCGCTGCTCTTCATTGCAGGACTCCTGCTGCTCTTACAGCCATAACTGGTGAAAAAGCACAGGCTGATTCTTGCTACAATATAGCGGTTTATACAGGCAGGATGATAAAAGACAATGAGTGACCGCGCGCGCAGGCTTGTGCCGGCAGGACTGGCCTATATTGCTGATAACATAAACGGCAAAGACAATATCCTCGGTTTGCCCAGCGGAGCCAAAGCAAGGTGGGCGGATGGGCTGGAGTTCTCCGGGGACAATACCACTATATTTTTCGCCGGCTGCGGTTACCAGTACTCGTCGATGCTTGAACCGCTGGTAACGCTGGTCAGGACTGCCGACCGTATGTCCATCGACCCCGGGTTGCCTGTCGTTCTGGCGGGAGTACCGAAGAAGCTGGGCGTCGACGTGGCCGGGATTTACACTAAAGTTATGTCGCGAAGCAGCGGCAGCGATGCCGACGTTTTGCGCGATGCGGTCAGGGTGCTTAAAACGCTGGGCATCGAGCCCGGCTACCTCGGCAGTGATGAACCGTGCTGCGGCGCCCCGCTTTACCACATGGGCCTGCAAAAAGAGTTCGCCGCCAATGCCGTAAAAGCCTACGCAAAATTGAAGGCGTACGGTGTGAAAAAGATCATCGGCATAGTTCCATCCTGCACCCATGCGCTGCGCAACCTGTTTGCCGGCTGTATCCCCGGTTATGATATCGAGGTCAGGCATTTTATTGAAGTGGTGGCGGAGAGGGTCAAACCGGGTCAGTTCAAATATCCCCGCAAGGTAAAAATAGCCTATCATGACCCCTGCCAGTTGGGCCGCTATATGGGCATCTTTGACCAGCCCCGGCAGGTGTTAAAAACAGTCGAGAACGTCGAACTGGTTGAACCGGAATGGACGGCCGGAGAGTGGTCGACCTGCTGCGGCGGGGGCGGTGGATTTGAGGTCGTCTTCCCCGATATGAGCCAGGCCCTGGCCGTGGGCAGGGTAAATGAGCTGGCGGAAACCGGGGCAATAACAACGCAGTGCCCGGGCTGCCTGATGCAGCTTAAAAGCGGGCTGAAGGAATTGAAAAAGGATAACATCGAGGTCATGGACCTGGCCAACCTGCTGGCAAGGTCTATTGTGCAGAAATGAACACAAAAGAAGCACGTCTTTGCGTGGATAGCGAAACTACCCCCCTCGCCTTAAATTCGTCATCGCGAGGAGCGTAGCGACGTGGCGATCTGATGGATTGCTTTGCTAACGCTCGCAATGACCGGAACGAATAAAATGTCCATATCGAAGGATTACAGGAAAGAATTGCGGGATGCCGCCGGCAGCGGACGCATCCGCCTGGCCCTTGCCCGGGCTATTAAGAGCTACCGGGTGAACACAAATAATGCTCTTAAGAAGTTTCCCCACACTGTAAAGATGGCCGAAGATGTCAGACTGATCAAGGAAAATGCCGTTCAGCATATGGCGGCGCTGGCCGAAAAGGCCGGGCAGAATATCGAGGAGAACAAGGGGAAATATTACATTGCCAGGACGGCCGAAGAGGCGTTGAACATAATTGGTGTACTGGTAGGAGCGGGCAAGCTGGTTGTCAAGGCCAAGAGCATGACCGCCGAGGAAGTGGAACTGAGGGAACACCTCGAGAAGGCGGGCAACGAGGTCTATGAGACCGACCTGGGGGAATTCATCATACAAAAGCTCGGGCAGAGGCCCATGCATATCCTCTCCCCCGCCATACATGTGCCGCGGGAGGACGTGGCCCGGCTTTTTTCGGAGATCACCGGCCAGGCCTTGACGGCGGATATAGATAAACTGGTGGCGACGGCGCGCGAACTGCTGAGGGAGAAATTCTTCAAAGCAGACGTGGGCATCAGCAGCGCCAACGTGGTGGCCGCCGATACCGGCACACTGTTCCTAATCGAGAACGAGGGAAATATCCGCCTGGCCACCGGCGCCCCGCCCATGCATATAGCCCTGGTCGGCCTGGAAAAGTTGGTGCCGACGCTTGAAGACGCCTTCAAGGTCTCCGAGGTTACCTGGAGGT
The DNA here is from genome assembly GCA_026389715.1 of Chloroflexota bacterium. Classification (GTDB taxonomy): domain Bacteria; phylum Chloroflexota; class Dehalococcoidia; order GIF9; family UBA5629; genus CAIMUM01. Next base: position 5,870 of record JAPLHK010000027.1, on the reverse strand, counting down.
ATGCCAATTATACTGTTCCCTCTTACGTCAGCATGATATCCGGACCCAGCAAGACAGGCGATATCGAGAAAGTGACCACATATGGTGTTCACGGTCCCAAGGAGTTCCACGTTATCTTCCTGGATGACGGCCGAACGCAACTTGCGAAAGACCCGGTGTTGCGGCAGGCGCTCTACTGCCTGCGCTGCGGCGGCTGCCTTTACGAGTGCCCGGTTTTCGGCCTGACCGCCGGCTACTTCGGAGACAAATACTTCGCCGGAATCGGCGCCGTCTGGGCCAAGGAAGTGACTAAAAATATGGAGAAGGCCTCCTCCATGGCCTATACCTGCCTGACCTGCGGGAGGTGCAAGGTCAGGTGCCCGGTGAAGATCGATGTACCGGAGATGATTTTAGCCATGCGCAGGTCGCTGGCCGAGGGATAGGATGCAATTCCGAGCAGGATACTCCCTAAAAAATGTCATTGCGGGGAGCCAGTCCCAAAAATGTCATTGCGAGAAGCCCGCCCTAAAAATGTCATTGCGAGAAGTTCGCAGGCGACGAAGCAATCTGTGCGGCAGAAAGTGAGGATATAAATGATCTGCGATTTCGATAGCATAATCGACCGCCGGGGTTCCGGCTGCATCAAGTGGGATTTCATGGGCAAGTATTTCCAGGCCGACGACCTGATCCCTATGTGGGTGGCCGACATGGATTTCAAAGCGCCGCCCGAGGTGGTAGCCGCCGTCAGCAGTGTGGCGGAACACGGGATTTATGGCTACGCAGGCGTGCCCACGTCTTATTACGATGCTGTCATCAACTGGATGAATATACGCCATGGCTGGCAGATAGAAAAGGATTGGATGGTCTTCTCCCCGGGCGTGGTGCCGGCCCTGCACATGCTGGTGCGCACCTTCTCCGAGCCGGGCGACCAGGTGATCGTGCAGACGCCCGTCTATTACCCTTTCTTCGACGCCATCAAGTTAAACGGTCGGGAGATACTGGAGAACCCTCTGCGGCGGGAGAGCAGCGGATATTACATGGACCTGGCCGGATTGGAGGCGAAGATAACCCCACGCACCAAGATGATCATTCTCTGCAACCCGCATAACCCCATCAGCCGGGTGTGGCAAGAAGAAGAACTCAGGCGACTGGGACGGCTATGCCTGAGCAAGAACATCCTGGTGGTGGCCGACGAGATACACGGCGACATTATATACAGCGGATATAAACACCTGCCCTTCGCCATGCTTTCAGAGGATTTCGCGGCCAATTCGGTGACCTGCACAGCGGCCAGCAAGACCTTCAACCTGCCCGGCCTGCAGACCTCCAACATCATTATTCCCGATCCTGAGCTGCGTACAAAGTTCAAGGACAACCTGCACAGTTGCGGTTTCCCTTCACCCGGCATGTTCGGGCTGGCCGCCACCGGGGCCGCCTACCGCTATGGCGAACCCTGGCTTTCCGGGTTGCTCGAGTACCTTGAGGGCAATATAGCCTACCTGATGGCATTCGCTGCCCAAAACCTGCCCGGCCTGTGGGTGCCTCCGCCGCAGGGCACCTACCTGCTCTGGCTGGATTTCCGCGGCTGCGGACTGCCGCCCGGGAAGCTTGGTAATTTCGTCAGAGAGGATGCTAAGGTGGCACTGGAGCCGGGATTTATCTTCGGCAGCGGCGGGGACGGCTTCGAGCGGATGAATATCGCCTGCCCGAGGTCACAACTGGCGGAGGCACTGGAGCGTATCGCGAAAGCCGTAAGCTCGCTGCGTTAGGAAAGGGAGCAATAAATTGAGAACCATTGAAACTAAGGAAATAGTTGCTGCTGTTTCCAGATTGTCTCAGGAGGCCAATTTCTTTTTGCCTGAGGATGTTCTTGATTCGCTTAGGCAGGCCTGTATAGCTGAGATTTCGCCGATAGGCCGTCAAACGCTAAATCAAATTATCGAGAATGCAATTCTGGCCAAAGAAGAACAGATTGCCATTTGCCAGGATTGTGGAACGGCCGTGATATACCTGGAAGTCGGTCAGGATGTCCATATCACCGGCGGCGATCTCTATGCAGCGGTAAATGAAGGTGTGCGCCAGGGATATGCTAACGGATATTTACGCAAGTCAATGGTTGGGCAACCCTTTTCAGCCCGTATTAATACACAGGATAATACACCCGCGATTATACATACCGATATCGTCCCCGGTGACAGACTGAAGATAATCGTGATGCCCAAGGGTGGCGGCAGTGAGAATATGAGCCGTCTTTTCATGCTGACTCCCTCCGATGGGCGAAAGGGTATCTTCGATGCTGTTATCCGGGCGGTTGATGAGGCGGGCAGCAATCCCTGCCCTCCGGTGATTGTTGGAGTCGGGATCGGTGGCACCGCTGAAAAAGCGATGGAAATCGCAAATAAAGCTTTGCTGCGCAGCGTCGGAGCCCCAAACCCTGACGCTGAAGTTAATGCGCTTGAAAAGGAATTGCTAACACGTATAAATGCCCTGGGTATCGGTCCACAAGGTTTCGGAGGCAAAATTACCGCGCTGGCCGTGCATATTGAAACCTTCCCTGCCCATATAGCCGGTATGCCGCTTGCCGTAAATTTGCAGTGTCATGTAGCACGGCATAAGGAAATAGTGCTGTGATCATGAAAAAACTGACTCTTAATGATTGGCACGGGATCGGAGATGTCAATGAAAAAGTGGAATATAACAACCCCTCTTGATGAAAAAACTATCGAAAAGCTTAAGGCCGGAGACCAGGTGCTTATTACCGGTACTATCTACTCAGCTCGAGATGCTGCACATAAGCGGATGGCCGAGGCCCTGGACAAGGGCGAGGTATTGCCCTTTGATATCAGGAATCAAATTATTTATTACATGGGGCCCGCGCCGGCCAGACCCGGATGGGCCATAGGCTCGTCCGGACTCACCACCAGCGGACGAATGGATTCTTATGCCCCTCGCCTGATGGCTGAAGGGTTGAAAGGCATGATTGGGAAGGGTAATCGCAATCAATCGGTCAAGGACGCTATGAAAAAATACAGGGCGGTATACTTTGCTGCTATCGGCGGCGCCGGGGCGTTGATTGCCAGGAGCATCAAAAAAGGCGAGGTCATTGCCTATGAAGATCTGGGCGCCGAGGCAATTCGCGTCCTTCAAGTAGAGAATTTTCCGGCCACGGTAATAAATGACGTTGATGGCGGAGACCTGTACGAACAGGGCAGGGAAAAATACGGAGCATCTGCGCTAAGCTGACTCTTTATAAATCAGATCCCCAACCTCTTCCGCCTCTCCTCAATGGCTGCAGCGATGCCGTCCACGGCCTTGACAGCGTCCTTTTCCACGTTGAGCAGTCCGCCTGTCACGCCCGGCAGATCCTCGGTGAGCAGCTTGACTAATTGCGGGCCGCCCGTGACGGTGGGGACAGGGTTGACGTAGGTGTAGAGGCCGAAGGACAGCGCGAAGATGGCATCGATGGTAGCCTTCTGCTCCATGTATTCAGGTGCTACCGCCGCTACCGGCAAATCGGTGACGGGCACGTTGCCCAGTTCTATGGAGATGGCGGCAAGCAAATCGGCCAGCCTGCCGGTATCGGTGCACGTGCCGAAGCTTAAAACCGGTGGTATACCGAGCGCCCGGCAAAGACCTTTGAGACCGGGACCGGCCAGGTCACTGGCTTCAGGTGAGCACAGCCCGGCTACCTGCATGGCTGCGTTGCCGCAGCCCATGGAGAGCACCAGTATGTCCCGCTTGATCAGCTCTTTGGCGACAGCCACGCTGTGGCTGTCGTTGCCGTGGTCGCGCAGTGTGGTGCAGGATACCAGCCCGGCCACGCCGCGGATGGCGCCCTTCTTGATGGCATCCAAAAGAGGTGTGAGCGTGCCGCCCAGCGCCTCCAGTATGCTCTCGGTGGAAAAGCCGACCACCGCTTCTGTCACCGGCAGGCCGGTGATGGGCTCAACCGTTGTGCTGCGCTCCTTATAGTTCGCGATCGCCATATTTAACAGGTCGCCTGCCTGCTTCCTAGCTTTTTCAGGAAGGTAATTGATGCGGTCGCCGACGCCCTCAAAGGCGACCAGTTCGCTGACAGGAATGAGCTTGAATTTATATCTCTCGGCGTAGGCCGGGTCGACCGGCATGGAGCAATTCATGTCGCAGGCAAAGAGGTCGACACAGCCCGAGGCCAGCACGGCCTCCTGCGATATCCAGTTGCCGGTGAAGCCCCAGAAAGCATCGTCCATCTGCCAGCGCTGTATCATCTCCTGACCGGCCTCGATATTGGCGATCACGCGTAGCCCTTTGGCGCCGGCAGCCTTGGCCTTATCCTGCCACTCAGCAGTGCGCGCAAGCTGCACCATGGCAAAGCCGAGGAAGGGTTCATGGCCGTTAGGCAGGGCATTGATGTAATTGGAGTCGAGCACACCCAGGTCGACGCGCATATTGTGCGGGCGGGGGATGCCGAACATGATGTCCTGGCAATATTCTTTGATTATCTGGCTCTGGTAGGCTGTGGCGATGCCCAGCCTCATGGCCTTGAGAGCCAGGCTCTGGTAATAGCCGTCCACGTTGGTAAGGCAGGAACTGGTGGAAAACATCATCTCACCATAGATGCCGCCCGGGAAGATTCCCAGCTTCCGCCAGGTATCCTTGCGCTCTTTAGGCGCCAGCGCTTCAACGATATGGCTGGGCTGGTCGTACTTGCGGTTGAAATCCTCTTCCACGAATTTGCATAACCTCAAAGCCATACGTTTATATGAACCTGTGACGCTGATGCCCAACCGTTTGGCGAACGATTTGAGCTTCTTACCCTCGCTTATCTCAAAGGGTGTCTGGCCGCGCGCCGTGGCCTTGAGCGTCTTCAATGTTTGCTCGGTGTGGTAATGATAAGTGGATGCGCCCATAACGTTGCGCAGCAACATCATGCGCATGGCCATGCCGTCGGCGGTGATGCCGCAGACGCCGCGCTTATCCTTGGAGGCGTCGGCGCGGCAGGGGCCGTTGGAACAGAGGTCACAGCGCTTGCCATCCTGGCAGAACGGACAGCGCTGATCGGGGCTGCTGCCCAAACCCTGCGCTTCGTAGCGGTCCCAGATATTGGTCATGCCGTCCTTCTTTATACGGTTATAGACGGTGCGGACCGAACTGTGGTATGAAATGCGTTCCCCTTCCATTGCCGGAACCTCCTTAAATCAACCTTTGACCTCGCCCCTGGTGGTCAGGATGACCTCCTTGAAGGGAATGTCCTTATTGCTCGATAGCATAGCCTGCATGGCCATACGGGTCAAGCCCGCGCAGCAGGGCACTTCCATGCGCAGGACGGTCATGCTTCTAACATCTGACTGGCTTAATATCTCGGTGAGCTTGGCCAGGTGCGCTTCATAGTTATCCAGCTTGGGACAGGCCACCAGCAGCGCACGGTTTTTCAGGAAATCATGATGAAACCCACCGCTGGCGAAGGCAGTGCAGTCGGCCGCCAACAGAACGTCCGCGCCCTGCAGGAAGGGCGCTTTGGACGGTACCAGGGTAAGCTGAACCGGCCAGTGGGCCAGCTCTGACAGTTGACTTCCGGACGGTGCGGCAGTGTCTTCTTTTGCAGTAGATTTGAATTGCGCTACCGTGGAAGATGGGCAGCCGCAGGGCAAAGTGTCCTTTTTTTCAAATTGAAGGACGGTAGCCGAGGGGCAGCCGCAGGCTTTGTCCGGTGTCAGCGCAGACTGGCTGGCCAGGTGTTTTTCCACGGCTTTCTCATCGAAGGGTTCCCCCTCCCTTTCGATAATGGAGATTGCGTCCTGCGGGCATTCGCCCAGGCAGGCGCCCAGGCTGTCGCAGTATTTATCCGAAACCAGGCGTGCCTTGCCGTCCACTATCTGCAGCGCCCCCTCGGCGCAGGACATTATGCACAG
>JAPLHK010000049.1 GCA_026389715.1 Chloroflexota bacterium | reverse complement strand
TGGTGGGGTAATGGCCTACCAAGGCGATGATCAGTAGCTGGTCTGAGAGGACGACCAGCCAGACAGGGACTGAGACACGGCCCTGACTCCTACGGGAGGCAGCAGCAAGGAATTTTGCGCAATGGGCGAAAGCCTGACGCAGCGACGCCGCGTGGGGGATGACGGCCTTCGGGTTGTAAACCCCTTTTCCCGAGGAAGAAATATGACGGTACTCGGGGAATAAGTCTTGGCTAACTACGTGCCAGCAGCCGCGGTAATACGTAGAAGGCGAACGTTATCCGGATTTACTGGGTGTAAAGCGGGTGTAGACGGTTTTTTAAGTCAGTTGTGAAATCTACCAACTCAATTGGGAGACTGCAATTGATACTGGAGAGCTTGAGGGCATCAGAAGAAAGCAGAATTCACGGTGTAGCGGTGAAATGCGTAGATATCGTGAGGAATACCAGTGGCGAAGGCGGCTTTCTAGGATGCTCCTGACGTTGAGGCCCGAAAGTGTGGGGAGCGAAACGGATTAGATACCCGTGTAGTCCACACCCTAAACGTTGAATACTAGGTATAGGGGGTATCGACCCTCTCTGTGCCGAAGCTAACGCTTTAAGTATTCCGCCTGGGGACTACGGCCACAAGGCTAAAACTCAAAGGAATTGACGGGGGCCCGCACAAGCAGCGGAGCGTGTGGTTTAATTCGATGCAACGCGAAGAACCTTACCAGGGTTTGACATGCTTGAAGTAGAAACTCGAAAGAGAGACGACCTGTATCCAATCAGGAGCTTGCACAGGTGCTGCATGGCTGTCGTCAGCTCGTGCCGTGAGGTGTTAGGTTAAGTCCTGCAACGAGCGCAACCCTCGTCGCTAGTTAATTTCTCTAGCGAGACTGCCCGTATAACGCGGAGGAAGGTGGGGATGACGTCAAGTCAGCATGGCCCTTACATCCTGGGCTACACACACGCTACAACAATAGGTTGCAATAGAGCGATCTGGAGCCAATCCAAAAAATCATCCTCAGTTCGGATTGCAGGCTGAAACTGCCTGCATGAAGTTGGAGTTGCTAGTAAACGCAGGTCAGCACACTGCGTTGAATACGTTCTCGGGCCTTGTACACACCGCCCGTCACGTCATGGAAGTCGGTAACACCTGAAGTCGATAGGCTAACCCGCAAGGGAGGCAGTCGCCGAAGGTGGGACCGGTGACTGGGACGAAGTCGTAACAAGGTAGCCGTACGGGAACGTGCGGCTGGATCACCTCCTTTCTAGGGAGTATGTACTCCTATGGTCGTTCGATGGCAGCAATGCTATCGTACCTTTGAAATCAATTTACTTCCTTCCACTATCCAGGTGTTAAGGTTCTTCTTTTTTTATAAAAGGTATATCTTTCCATTGACTTGGATGATACAATAAAATTACCAGATTTACGGGGAGATGGGTGGAACACCTTTCTTAGACCGGACTGATTTTGTTAAGGTGAAAAATTGTATCTCCTGAAATGATATACGAGGCCGCAAAATTCAACTTCGAACCGCCTTCCCTGGTGTCCAGAGCACACAAAATACTTATCAAGCCCGGGGCCAGCTATCCGTACCCCTACCCGTTCAGCACCAGCAGGGAGATACTGGGTACTGTCATTGAAAAGCTCAAACAGGTTAGTGATGCCGATATCATTATCCTGGAGGGCGCCGCCAGCGGTGATCCGGTTTACCCCATCTATAAATCACTGGGATATGAGTTCCAGCGCGTGCTGATGCTTGATGTTAAGGACTGCATCTGGGTTGAGATAGAAAATCCCCTGCCTCATCCTTTCGCGGTCGCTACTTTCTGGGTGCCCAACGTGGTGCTTTCGTGCGATTTCCTTATCACGATTTCTTCACTGCGTACCACTGCCAACCAGGGATTTCTGAGCATCAAGAATTTATTGAGCCTGCTGCCGGTAAACAAGTATAAGAAAGGCTCAGCCGGCGGATGGGGTTCGCTGGATGAATTCGGCTGGGACAAGGTCTTCGCCGACCTGTACTTTACTCTGCCGTTTGACCTGGCCATCGTGGATGGCCGGAAGAAATTCAGCGCGGCGGACGATTCATTTAAGGGCAAGGCCGAGAATTTCGGCAAGATATTCGAGGGGGAGCCCTACGAAATCGACCGCGAAGCTTCCGCCATGCTGGGAGTGGACCAGCAGTATCTGGATATCATCAGGGCAGGCAAGGCCGAATTGGATAACTGAGCCTAATACCTGACGTCGAACGCGCTGTACTTTCCCGTGCCCTCCGACCATGTCACATCGATTTTTTCCACGATTGCGCCGTCCGGGCCTGCTTTCAAGCGGCGCAGCAACTCTTCGAGCATTTCTTTCGGACCCTCCGTCTCCAGTTCGACATCGCCGTTGCTTACGTTCCTGACGTAACCCTTGAGGGATAGCGATTTAGCTGCGCGCGAGGCGAAAGCCCGGTAATAGACACCCTGTACCTTTCCATGTACGAGGGCCTTGATATGCGCAAGTTCAAGCATCGATTCTTGGTAACCGCTCAGATGATCGCCGGATTTTATTTACGAGCCTTATTTGTTACTCGGGGAACTCTTCTTTCTTGCCCTTTTTCTTGATTACCTGGACCTCTTCGACCGGTTCGAAAATGGAAGGGGCAAGGGTCTTCTTGCCATCTTTCTTGGCTTTTTTCTGCTCTCGCTTACCTTTATCTTTGGAACCCATAACAATTCTCCTTGAGTCATATTACGCGCTCACTAAAGTTTAACAAATAGGGTGCAATCAAGTAAAGATGATTTTCCTTGACTTTTAGCTATGGCACATATATAATTCCTGCTTGTCGTCTGATTTGAGCATAACGGTTTGACGTTTTGTTGCCCGAGTGGCGCAATGGCAGCGCAACCGACTTGTAATCGGTAGGTTAGGCGGCCAATCGGAGCAGACTGTAAATCTGCCGCCCTAAGGGCTACGTAGGTTCGAATCCTACTCCCTCCACCACTATACTATTACTAAATTTTGTAGATTTAAAATAGTTTATAGTATAATTTGTAGTCGCATCTCAGAGATGTGATATATAAAGTTATGGCAATTTGCCCACATAGCTCAGTTGGTAGAGCACGTTCTTGGTAAGAACGGGGTCATCAGTTCGAATCTGATTGTGGGCTCAGAAATGAAGGAGGTTTAGAAACATGGCAAAGAAAGTATTTGAGCGCAAGAAACCGCATGCAAATGTGGGTACCATAGGTCACGTTGATCATGGTAAGACAACGTTAACCGCAGCAATTACGCTGGTCTTATCGAAACAGGGTGTCGGCGATAACGCCTTCAGGCCGTTCGACAGTATCGATAATGCGCCGGAAGAGAAAGCACGCGGTGTGACGATTGCTATCGCCCATATCGAATACGAGACCAAGAAAAGGCACTATGCCCACGTGGACTGCCCGGGGCACGCCGACTATATCAAGAACATGATCACCGGCGCCGCGCAGATGGATGGCGCCATCCTGGTGGTCAGCGCCCCGGATGGCCCGATGCCCCAGACGAGGGAACATATCCTGCTGGCCAGGCAGGTTGAAGTGCCGGCTATGGTAGTAGCTTTGAATAAAGTTGACGCCATGGAAGATGAGGAATTGCTTGAGCTCGTAGAGATGGAGCTCAGGGACCTGCTCACCAAGTACAACTTCCCCGGAGATAAGATACCCATCGTCCGTGTCAGCGCCCTGAAAGCCTTGGAATGCGGCTGCGGCAAGCCCGACTGCAAATGGTGCAGCGGTATTCTGAAGCTCATGGACGCCGTGGATGATTATATCCCGCAACCCAAGCGCGCGATTGATAAACCTTTCCTGATGCCGATTGAAGATGTATTTGGCATTAAGGGGCGCGGAACCGTGGTAACCGGCAGGGTTGAGCGCGGCGTGATCAAAATTGGTGAAGAAGTTGAGATCGTGGGTATAAAAGATACCAAAAAGACAGTGGTAACCGGCGTCGAAATGTTCCATAAGCAGCTTGAAACCGGTGAAGCTGGCGATGCTGTTGGCTGCCTTGTCAGGGGCATCGAGCGCGAAGATGTTGAAAGGGGACAGGTGCTGGCCAAGCCCGGTTCAATTAAGCCCCAGACACACTTTGAAGGCGAGGTTTATGTTTTGACCAAGGAAGAAGGCGGCAGGCACACTCCGTTTTTCACCGGCTATAAACCGCAGTTCTTTATCAGGACACTGGATGTAACAGGCCAGACAGAATTGCCGGCGGGCGTGGAAATGGTCATGCCCGGTGACAATATTAAAATGAATATCAAGTTGATTTATCCTGTTGCTCTCGAGCAGGGCATGCATTTTGCCATCCGTGAAGGTGGCAGGACCGTAGCATCGGGCGTAATCACAAAGATACTTGGATAAAAGATGGCTAAAAAAAGCGATGCGCGAGGTGTAATTTACATGGCATGCACAGTATGCCAGGAAAGGAATTACACCTCGCAAAAAAATAAGAAGAATGACACTCAACGTTTGGAACTGAAGAAATATTGTCCCCGCTGCCGCAGTCATCAACTGCACAAGGAGACCAAATAACAGGTGGCTAACAAAGAGCAAGCAAAAGTACTGCCGCCTAAGAAAAACGAAGAAAAGGCAGGTTCGGACAAGAAAAGTCAGACGTTAGTGGCAAAGGCCAAGAAGCCGCAGATTTCGGGAACGCAGCCAAAAAAACGCAGGTTCACTTTTTTTAGTGACATAATCGGCGAGCTCAAGAAGGTTGTGTGGCCTACCAGGCAGGAAACGATGCGGTTGACCCTGATAGTTATAGGGCTTTGCGTTGTTATGGGCCTGATATTGGGAGCAGTTGACTACGGATTTTCGGAACTTGTTGCTAAAGTACTCTTAGGTGGCAAGTAGCGTGACCGTTGACGTCAACGCCCGCTGGTATATCATACATACCTACGTCGGGCACGAGGACAAGGTAAAGAACAAGCTGGAACAGCGCATCAAGTCTATGGATGCGGGCACCAGGATCCTGAGGGTAGAGATACCTAAAGAAAACGAGATCGAGATAAGGTCCGGCCAGCGCAGGACGGTTGAAAAGAAAATGTTCCCCGGCTACCTGCTGGTTCAAATGGCGATGGACCATGAGAGCTGGAAGGTTGTCAGGGAAACGCCGGGCGTGACCGGTTTTGTGGGTGACGGCAAGGAAGCCACTCCACTTGAAGATCACGAAGCTGACAGGATCCTCAAACAAAAAGAGGAAGGAGTTGCCCAGCTCAAGATCAGGTTCAAGAAAGGCGAAAACGTCAGGGTTGTCGATGGTCCTTTTACGGATTTCATAGGTATCGTCGACGAGATAAATATGGGTAAAGGCAAGGTCAAGGTAATGTTGACACTGTTCGGCAGGGAGACTTCAGTGGAACTGGACTTCCTGCAAGTGGAGAAACTATAGAATGGCGAAAAAAGTTAAAGCGATAGTCAAGTTACAAATACAGGCGGGCAAAGCTACCCCGGCGCCGCCGGTGGGCCCGGCCCTGGGCCAGCACGGCGTTAATATCATGGGCTTTTGCAAGGACTATAATGACCGCACTAAATCTTTCGAGGGATCGATCATTCCCGTGGAAATCACTGTATTTGAAGACAGGACTTTCACGTTCATAACCAAGACCCCTCCTGCATCGGATTTACTGAAAAAGGCCCTGAGCCTTGAAAAGGGCAGCGGGACTAGCGGCACCCAGGTAGCGGGCACTATATCGAAAGCCAAGATCAACGAGATCGCTAAGGTTAAGCAAAAGGACTTGAATGCCCTTAATCTTGAGGGAGCGGCTCGCATTATTGAGGGAACCGCCCGGAGTATGGGCATTAAAGTGGAGTAATTAGATGACTACCAGAGGTAAAAAATACAAAGAAGCATCCAAGCTGGTCGAAGGAAGAAAATTATACGAGCCCAAAGAGGCTGTTGCCATAGTAAAAAAAGCGGGCTACGCAAAATTTGATGAAACAGTTGAGCTGCACCTGAGGATGGGCGTGGATCCCCGGGCTGCCGACCAGCAGGTTAGGGGAACGGCGCTGCTGCCTCATGGGCTGGGCAAACAGGTTAGGGTAGTTGTCTTCGCCCAGGGCGAGGGCGCAAAACTGGCCACCGATGCTAAAGCTGAATATGTTGGAGCTGACGACCTGGTGAAAAAAATCGAAGATGGCTGGCTTGATTTCGATGTAAGCATTGCTACTCCTGACATGATGGGCAAAGTCAGTAAACTCGGCAAGATACTCGGACGCCGCGGTTTGATGCCCAATCCCAAGGCGGGGACCGTTGTTCCTCCAGCAGATTTGCCCCGGGCGATCAACGAGGTGCGTAAAGGCCGCGTGGAATTCCGGCTTGACAGGACTGCGATCATCCACGTTCCAATCGGTAAGAAGAGCTTTGACGAAGAGAAGCTGTATGAGAACCTTATGTCAGTAGTTGAAGCAATTAACCATTCGCGCCCCAGTGGAGCCAAAGGACAGTTTATCAAGACGGCATCGATTTCCACATCCATGGGGCCGGGTTTAAGGCTGGATACACAAGCCATGACTGAACTGGCAGTCAGCGCATAAAAAAATATAATAGCATTGGCCGTTGAAAGCGGGCGCCGCAAGGCTTAATCAGATACCCGCCGAGGTTAGTAAAACTGTATAACAGGCAGTTTGATTAGTCCTCGTGCATCGGCGCGAGGACAATTTATTATTGGGAGCATTGATATGATAAGAAAACAGAAAGAGGCAATTATCAATGAGCTTGCCGGGAACCTGGGCAAGTGTGTGGTTGCCATTGCCACTGATTACCGGGGCATGACCGCCAAAGAGATGGTACAACTGCGCAGGCTGCTGCATGCTCAGGGTGTGGAATACAGGGTTGTAAAGAATACTCTTATGCATTTAGCGGCCGAAAAGTCAGGCGACACGGGCCTTGAACAATTCCTGGTTGGCCCGATGGCTGTTGCTATCAGTTACGACGACGCGGTAAAACCCGCTAAAATTCTGTCTGACCACATAAAGGCGGCTAACTCAGTTTTGAAAATTAAAGGCGGCATACTGGGAGAAAAAGTGCTGACCGCCGCGGATGTCGCGAGACTTGCCTCCATACCATCAAAGGAGATACTGATAAGCCAGTTGTTGGGCAGGATGAAGTCGCCCATCTCCTCGCTGCATTTTGTGTTGAGTTCACCGCTGCGCGGACTGGCAGTAGTATTGCAGGCGAGAGCAAAACAGTTGGCTGGCACATAGCCGCGGTTATTAATTTGAGACAAGACTATAGATAAATAATCTGAATAGCAGGAGGACACTATAATGACAAAAGATGAGATCGTAACGATGATAAAGGGCATGACCGTTCTGGAGCTTTCCGAACTGGTCAAAGCGCTGGAAGAGGAGTTCGGTGTAAGCGCTGCCATGCCCATGGCAGTCGCCGCCGGCCCGGCTGCTGGCGGTACCGCCGCCGCTGCGGCAGAAGAGCAGACTGAGTTTACCGTCATTCTGAAAGAGATTGGGGAAAACAAAATCGCGGTCATCAAAGCTGTTCGCGAGGTAACCACCCTTGGTTTAAAGGAATCCAAGGACCTGGTTGAAGGCGCTCCGAAGCCGGTCAAGGAAGGAGTAAGTAAGGAAGAAGCTGCGACAATTAAGAAGAAGATCGAAGAAGCCGGCGCCAAAGTAGAAGTAAAATAGTTTACACAATCTGATAACTTGAGTTCACCGGTTCTCTCCAGGGTAAGGTGGGACCGGTGAGCTTTTGTTTTTTGTTTCCGCTACTAATATTCTGTAGGTGTAAATTTTGATAGAGGAGCGCGTGATGGAAGAGTATCAAGGCAGGAAGATACTGGTCAAGGTCATCTCTCAGCAGGGAACCTGTGTGGCAGGACACATGGCAGGCGATGAATTCATAATATCTGATATGTGTCCGCATACAATGTGCGCCTGGGCGTTTTATACTTTATTTCCCTTCGCGCAGGTAATGATGTGCAACGGCACTTTTCCCTGGGAAAAGGATCCTGATAAATGTACGGTTGCCTGTCCTGACCCGGGTAACCCCGTGGTTTTTGAACTGAGACGCGGCAGGTGACTCAATTATCTTGTTATTTTATCGGCTCGTACCTATAATTTAATTGAGTAAATATTTCGCCAGGAGGTGACTATGTCAGGGATGTATATAGCATATGCTGATAAGTTGCTGAACTTCACCGAGCAGCATGCCACAGAAATAGGCAAACATTGGGCCAAGGCGCTGCAGTCAAATCCTAAAACGGCGTCCTACCGCAAAGTCAGGGAATTTAAACTGGTCAACCAGGGTGAGTCCTTTTACAAGAATCTGAAAAAGTTGTACTTTGAAAAGCATGCTTACGATATGGCCACTGTGTATTTCTCCAAGTTTGCAGAGGAACAATATTACGAAAATATCCCCCTGGATGAAGCTATATATGCCCTGATGCTGTTGAGAAGGCAGATGTGGCTTTTCGCTGAATTTCAGGTGCTGTTCACGTCGGCACTCGATCAATATCAGGCGTCGGACGGCATCAACCGCACCGTTCTCCTGACAGACTACGGGATACTTGCCATTGTCAACAAGTACCGCGAACTCAAGAAATAGAACTGCGGTTATGGCTGAACTGCCAAAGGCTGAAGTTACATCCCTGCCCCTGGCTTACTGATTGATGTTCCTTTGCCTGTATTGAAGCGCTTCAGCCAGGTGGTTTGTCTTAATCAGCACGGAATTATCCATGTCTGCCACAGTGCGCGCCAGCTTAAGGGTACGGTGAAACCCGCGGGCAGTAAAGTGTATCTGTTTCATGGCTGTCCTGAGCAAAGCTTGTGCCGCCGCATCAATACTACAAAACTGCTTGACTTCAGATGCTGTCATATCCGCATTGCTGGTTAAATCCGTCCCCTTGAAACGGTCAAGCTGAAACTGCCTGGCATTTTGCACGCGCTGCCTGACTTTCCCTGATTGTTCTAATTGCCTGTCATCCATTAGTTTCTCATAATCTATGCGCGGTATATCGAGGAATATATCGATGCGGTCCATCAGTGGACCACTGATCTTTTTCTGGTAGCGGGTGACGACGGTAGAAGAACATTTACATTCTTTTACAGGGTCGCCGTAATATCCACAGGGGCAGGGGTTCATCGCGGCCACCAGGATAAAATTGGCAGGGAAGGTCAGGCTTCCCTCCGCGCGGCTGATAGTAACTATCTTATCTTCCATAGGCTGGCGCAGCGATTCAAGAGCCGTGTGGTTGAATTCTGGGAACTCGTCCAAAAATAATACTCCCCGGTGGCTGAGGCTTATTTCGCCGGGATGAGGTATGCGTCCGCCTCCTACCAGGCCGGCATGCGAAGTGGAATAATGCGGTGAACGGAAGGGACGTTGTATTATCAGTGGCAGGTCCTTGGAGATAAGGCCGCTGACACTGTATATCTTGGTGACCTCGATAGCCTCGGGCAGTGTCAAGCCAGGCAGAATCGCTGCCAGCGCCCGCGCCAGCATGGTCTTGCCGCTGCCGGGAGGCCCAACCATCAGGACGTTATGGCCGCCGGAAGCCGCTACCTCCAGGGCCCTTTTAGCATGTTCCTGCCCCTTGATATGGCACAAATCGTTGTGCTGGTCTTGCTGGCAGGCGTCCTGCCAGGTCACGCCGCCTGAATATCGAGGTAGATCTGATTCACCATGGAAATAACTTACCAGCTGGCTAAGGGAAATCACCGGGTATACCTCGATGCCATCTATCATGGAAGCTTCCTGCGCATCGTCTGCCGGGACGAAGACCCTGGTTAGCCCCTGTACCTGTGCCATGGCTACCATGGGTAATATGCCGTGGAGGTGGCGGACGCTCCCATCAAGTGAAAGCTCTCCCAGGAAAAGCGTACCGGTGGTGTCGATATTAATCTGCCCCGAACTCACAAGTATGCCAATGGCAATGGGCAAATCATAGGTTGGGCCAACTTTTTTTAAATATGCCGGGGCCAGGTTCACGGTAATCTTGCGCATGGGAAAAGTGCAACCTGCATTCCGTATAGCTGCACGTACCCTGTCCCTGGCTTCTTTCACTGCTGCGTCAGGCAGGCCGACAATTAACGTGGCAGGTAATCCCGGGGATATATCCACCTCAACTTCAACCATGAGGGCGTCAATCCCTACCATTGCTGCTGTGTTGATTCTGGCTAACATATCGAAATCAAGAACTTAATTGGGTGATTATATCACATATGAGCAAGTCCTTAATATGCTTACAGCCGCAAAATGATCGGATGTTGACTTGAAGGGCGGAAAGGCTAATCGAGAACTGTCTTCAGCGCCTCGGCCAACCCGGGCACAGTCTTATACTTCTTCAGCTCTTTTGGTTTTACCCAGGTAAATTCGGTATGTTCCCAGTCAAGCATGATTTTCTGCGGATCTAAAACGTGGAAGAGGAAGGGGTGCACGATCCATTTTCTATGCAGGCTTTTGTCGATGACCTCCAGCTGTTTTCCCTGCCTGACCAGCTTGATATTGTTGTTAAACAGGCCGGTTTCCTCCCGTATCTCAGTAATAGCCTGGTCAAGGGCATCTGTCTCAATATAACCGCTGACTCCTGCCCAGGCCCTTTTATACGTGCTGACCCTCCCGCTGCGCCTCAGCAGCAAGATCAGCTTGCTTTGCTCAAGAAAGCAGGTAACGACATGTTTTTCTTCCAGTACTGCGCCCGCCGTTTCATCCAGACATTTTTGCAGGTATTCCTTAACCAGCGCCAGGGCAGTTTCAACAGCCTTCCGCTTGATTTCCTCCCTTTTGCCGCTGAAAATGTACCTGTTGGCTATTACACCGGAAGCGGTTGACAGGCCGATATAAAAAAGGCCGACCGGTTTATCAACGGTTGCTCCACCCGGTCCCGCGATACCCGTGGTAGATACGCAGATATCCACTTTGAGTACCCTTTTTCCTCCTGTTGCCATCTGACTGGCTACCTCGGCGCTGACCGCTCCATGCAAGAGTAAAGTGGCTTCACTGACACCCGCAACATCCGATTTGATGCTATTGCTGTAGGAGACCACCGCTCCCATAAAATAATCTGAGCTGCCGGCAACATTGGTGATTCTATCGGCAATGCTGCCCCCGGTTGCTGACTCGATGGCGCCTAAAGTAAGAAACTTTCCAGTTTTATCTTGCAGCGCCCTGGATAAGCGGGCTATCTCGATTTCCGGTTTTTTCATTAGACGTCGCTGCCTGTTTATCAATATCCAGGAGGCATTTTAACAGAATCGGCGTTTACAATGTAGCCGGGCATAGCTGATATAATTAGTCGCGTGGAACCTGCGAAAGATACGATACTGTTTCTGGGGACCGGGGGAGCAAGATTTACAGTTGCAAAACAACTGTTAGCAACCGGTGGGGCCTGGATGAACCTTGGCGGCACACAGATATTGTTGGACCCGGGGCCGGGTTCACTGGTTTATGCCATCAAACACAAATGTGAACCTCCACAGTTGAGCGCCATCATCCTTTCTCACAAACATCTCGATCATTCTGTTGACATAAATGTGATGATTGAGGCGATGACCGACGGGGGTTGGAAACCGAGGGGATGTTTGTTTGCTCCCTCAGACGCGTTTAATAATGGAGCCGTAATATTTCCCTACCTGCAGAAATATCCTCAAAAAGTTGAATTGCTGGAGGAAGGGAAGCAGTATTCTGTGGGTGGAGTTGAGTTCAGTACGCCGGTCAAGCACATTCACCAGGTGGAGACCTACGGGTTTGTATTCCGGACTCCAACGCATAAATTTTCCTGGATAACAGATACCAGGGTTTTTAATGATCTGGCCAGCCACTATAAGGCCGAACTTGTAATTATCAACGTGCTTAGCCTTGAGAGCAGGCTTCCCGTCGATCATCTTTCACTGCGGGACGCGGAACTGATAATTAAGGAGATCAGGCCGAAAATGGCTGTGCTGACCCATTTCGGGCTTACCATGTGGCCGGTCAAACCGTGGGAGATTGAGAGCAAAGTCAGTGAGGATACAGGTGTCAGGGTGATCGCGGCAAGGGATGGGATGAAATTAGACCTCGATGAGGTTACCTAAAATACAGGCTATTCAGATAATAAATCGAGGATATTTTTTGCCAGGCCGGGGGTAATCCCCTTTACCGATGCCAGTTCTTCGATGGAAGCGGTCTTCAGATTGCGGACAGAGCCGAACCTCTTTACCAGCGCTTTTTTTCGTACCGGGCCAATGCCGGGTAGAGAGTCCAGGGCTGACTCCCGGCTTTTTTTGGAACGGATGTTCCTGTGGTAGGTGACTGCAAACCTGTGGGCCTCGTCCCTGATACGCTGCAGCAGGTGAAGTTCGTGTGATTGTTTGGATATCGGTACTGCCTCAGCGAGCCCGGATCGGAATACATCTTCATTCTCCTTGGCCAGGCTGATAATGGGCGTATCGGCGGCTTGAACTTCCCGCAGCGCGGAACCGGCGGCGTGGAGATGACCCTTACCACCATCGATGAGTACGAGGTCGGGCACCGCTGACCATTTACCGGAGCTATCGCTATGAACTGCGAATCTCCTCTTGAGCATTTCTCTCATCATGGCGTAATCATCGGACTGCGGGACTGACCTGATCGTGAACCTTCGGTACAGCGACGGCCGTGGAGCGCCATTTTCGAATACTACCATACTGCCTACAGCATTGGTGCCCTGTATATTGGATATATCGAATGCCTCTATCCTGTGCGGGATCCCCGGCAGTTTGAGTAGGTCTTTTAAGTTTGAAAGTACCTGCAAATTCTCGGGGCGTGCCGCTTGCCCTGCTTTATAAATCTCCAGTTGCTGGCGCGCATTTTCTGCCACCATCCGGATAAGGCGCAGTCCTGCTCCTTTCACAGGCACTCTTAGTTCTACCCAGGATCCCTTCCTGTCTTTTAACCACTCACTGACCAGCAAAGGCTGATCAATTTGAGACTGTAGCAGGATAAGGCCGGGTATGTGTTCAATCGAAGAGTAATACTGTTGCATGAAAGTCTGCAGCAGATAGGCATCAGATTCATCCCTGACATCGTCCATAATAAAATGCTCATCTCCACCGAGTTTGGCGTCCTTTACCGAAAAAATCCTGACGCACGCCGTGCTTTCATCCCGGGCAAGCGCGATGGCATCCTGCTCACCACGGATATTAAGAGGAATTTTATGGCTGGCGATAACCGCTTCGATTGCCTGTACCTGATCGCGTATCTGTGCCGCCTTTTCATATTTCATAGATTGTGAAGCTTCCAGCATATTTCTCTTTAATTCATGAAGGACTATTTCCTCCTGACCTTCTAACATAGCTATGATTTTCCTGACAAGTTCGCCATATTCAGCCCTGCTGATGGCCCCGATGCATGGACCCGGGCAGCGCCGGATATGATACTTGAGGCATGGCCTCGTTTCTTGCCCCGTGAAGACTTTAGTGCATGATCGCAGGGGAAATATTTTTTTTATAAAATCGTAAGTCCGCCGTGCCGACCATGCGCTGGGTACACGCCCTATATATTTGGCTTCATCGTTGTAGCGCCGCCGTGTTATGCTGATCGTCGGCCACTCATTCTTGATATCAATCTTAATGTAGGGGAAACTTTTATCATCCTTAAGCAGTACGTTATAATGCGGGCGGTATTTTTTTATTTGCTGGCATTCAAGCAGGAGCGCGGCGATTTCAGTTTCGGTAACCACGAACTCAATCTTATCGATACGTTCAACCAGTTGCCTGGTTTTTTCAGGGAGGGTTGACGACTGCTGAAAGTAGCTCCTGACCCGGTTACGGAGATTTGCCGCCTTTCCAACGTATATGATATTATTCAGCGCGTCCTTGAAGATGTAAATGCCGGGTTGTGCCGGCAATATGGCCAAGTAGGACTTGATATGCGCTTCTAACATCATCTTGTGAATTTTAGCATCGAAATATCCGCGTAACAAAATTGTGAGGATTTTTTAATCTACTGTTTGACGAGTCGTGATTTATGTTAAAATAGTGCGTTTGAAATGCAAGAAGACATAACGTTATTTCTAAACTACCTGGCTAAAGAGAAGAAGTGCTCCAAAAATACTTTGGATGCTTATCATAACGACCTTAGCCAGCTGGCAGACCATATCTCGCATATTGCCAGCCGGGATGTTGCAGTTACCGGCGGTGTGGAGCTGAGTGAAGAGCATCTGACTTCTTACATGCTAAGCCTGAGGGAGAAGAGCTATACCGTATCAACGATTGCCAGGAAGGTAGCTGCGGCGAGGACTTTTATTAAATTTATGACCGAGCGGGGAATGGCAGATAGCGACCTGTCCCCCAAGCTGTCTGCTCCCAGGGTTAATAAGTCATTGCCGCAGGCTCTATCGGTGCTTGAAATAAAGAAACTGCTGGATGAAACAGGCAGGTTGCCTACCATAGATGCCAGGCGTGATCAGGCAATGCTCGAGTTGCTGTATGCCACGGGACTATTAGCCAGTGAATTAATGTCGTTAAATGTTGATGACGTGGACCTTGACCGGGGTTGCATTAACATCACCAATATGAGGGGACGCGCCAGGAAAATTCCTCTTGATAAGCGCATTCAGGGCTTGATGCGCGAATATATTGCATCAGTGCGCATGAAGCTGCTGACCAGCGACAAGCAGGAGGCGTTGTTCTTAAACCAGAGGGGCGACAGGTTGACCAGGCAGGGATTCTGGCAGATCGTGCAGGGCTACGCGGACGCGGCTGGCCTTTCATCGAAAGTTACACCGCGTACAATCAGGCACAGTTATGCGGTACACAGGCTCAATAACGGGGCTGACCTTCATTCGGTCCAGGAAGTCCTGGGTCATGCCCATGTGTCCACAACTAAAGCATATAAGCAGGTATGACGTAAATGTTTAGCCGGTACCTAAAATATAAAGTCCTCTGAAATTGAGTGATAATAATGATCCAGGAGAATATGCATGTCAAAAAAATCACGTAAAATCAAAACAAAGAGTAAGGCGGGTCAACCGGTTACCAGCACCGGCGCCTCAAGCCTGCCTGCAAGCGCGATAAGCAAAAAGGTCGCCCCGGTTGCGGCAACAGTGGCCTTTCAGGCCAAAAATTACGATTACGTTAAGTCCGACCTGGTGCGCATAGGAATAATTGCCTGTGTGCTCATATTGATACTGGTTATATTGACGTTTGTGCCTGCGCTTAAATCATAGGACAATAATCCGGTGGATTTTGCCAGGGCGCGGCAGACATTGATTGATTCCCTGCGTAATAGCATCGAAGATCCACGCATATTGCCCGCTCTTTCCCGCGTTGCCAGGGAGTTATTTGTCCCGTCGGAACTGCAATCCTCCGCTTATGATGACCGGCCTTTAAACATAGGATGTGGTCAAACAATATCGCAGCCTTATATTGTGGCACTGATGACTCAGGCTCTTCAGCTTGAGGGATGCGAAAAGGTTCTGGAAGTGGGTACGGGCAGCGGGTACCAGACTGCTGTGCTGGCTGAGCTGGCTAATTCGGTTTACAGCGTTGAAAGGATAGCGGAACTGGCGGAATCCGCGAAGCTCCTTCTGGCGAAACTTGGATATAGGAATATTATCATCGGACCGGCGGGAGAAAAACTGGGTTGGCCGGCTAATTCGCCGTATGATGCCATCCTGGTGACCGCTGCCGCACCCGGGGTTCACCAGGATTTGTTGGATCAACTTAAAGAGGGGGGGAGGCTGGTTATCCCCGTGGGGTCAAGATGGGAGCAGGAAATACTGCGGGTTACAATGAGAAAATCGGGGCACAGGGTGGAGAAGTTGGGTGGCTGCAGGTTTGTGCCCTTAATTGGCCCGGGCGCCTGGCAGGAGTGACTTGTGATAGAGAGCGCCGACCGGGCAAACTGAAGTACAGGCCAGACACGAGTTGCACTCCGTTTCAGATAATGGCCTGTCGGCAAAAGTGGAGATAGTCGTCTTTATACCGCGGTAAGCGAAATCCAAAACAGAACTGCCCTGATTTTGGCAAACCCATACGCATTTGCCGCACAGTACGCACTTGTTGCGGTCGAAATTTATCAGAGGATGGCTGTCATCCGGCAGCAGATTTAAATCGATCTTGTTAAAGCGCCTGCCTCGCAATTTAAAATGCTCGGCACGGGCAATTCTCTGGAGTTCACAATTGCGGTTCTTGACACAGTGAGCGCAGTCAAGCTTGTGGTTGCTTAACAGCAGGTCAAAAGCAACCTGGCGCAACCTGGTTACTTTTGGACTGGCAAGTTTTATGTCCATGCCATCATGCACCTTTTCACTGCAGGCTGTAACCGGTTCAGGCCTGCCTTCGATTTCAACGAAACAAAGGCGGCATGATGCGTAAGGCTGGTGTTTATCCCTAATGCTGCAAAGATTGGGGATGAAGAAGCCGTTATCGAGAGACGCCCACAACAGATTGGAATGGGATTTAACCCTGATTTCTTTTCCCTCGATGATTATCGTGCAAAGCATGTTGAAATGATAGCAAAAGAAAAGGCGGGTTACAAATCCCAGATTTGTAACCCGCCTTCTGCCTAAAATGATGCAGATTCTAACTTTGGATACTGCCCACGATTTGACCGTCAGCAGACCGCAACTGGATGAGCAGCGGCATTTGCCCAAGGGCATGGGTCGAGCATGAAAGGCATGGGTCATAGCAGCGGACAGCCGCCTCAACCCGGTTTAGGATGCCTTCGGTAACTTTTCCGTTTTTAATATAGTCTTTGGCCACTTCATAAACCGAGCGGTTGATGGCGGCGTTATTATTGCCGGTGGCGACGATCAGGTTGACGCCCGTTATCTTGCCGGTTTCGTCTACCCAATAGTGGTGTATAAGTGTGCCCCTCGGGGCTTCAACCACGCCGACGCCCTGCTCGTTGTATTTATTTGAGGTAACCTGGATGTCTGTTGATGTAATATCCTTGTCCTCGAGGAGTTCGCGGGTCTTTTCAATAGAGTAAATCAACTCGATAAGGCGCGCGTAGTGATAATACATGCTGCCTTCCACAAGTCCATTGTGGCTCATCTTCTTATAGAGTTTGAATTCGGCATTGGCCAGGGGTGTGGTAATCCCGCAGCACGCATTCAAGCGGCCCAGCGGTCCGGCGCGGTAAATACCGCCGGGGTAGCCGAGGCTCTTATAGAAGGGGAATTTCATGTATGACCAGTCTTCGACATGCTCGGCGATGATATCCAGATAATTAGCAGGGTTGAACTGGTCTTCCAGGACGACGCCCTTGGAGTCGACCAGGCGGAGGTTGCCATCGTAAAGCGCCAGGTTATTATCCTCGTCAACCATGCCGAGATAAGCCGAGGGGAAATTGGCGAAGCTGTCAACGGCCTTGGTATTGGCGGCCACGTAATCCTTCCAGATCTTAATTGCAAGCTGCGCATCAGCCAGTGCCCAGTCGATTTGTTTGAGGAAGTAATCGCGGTCCTCAGCTTTCAGGGCAGTGGTCATGCCACCGGGCAGGGCAGCGTTGGGGTGCACTTTTTTCCCGCCCAATTTCTTTATCATAGTCTGGCCGAGGCTGCGCAGCTTGACCGCCTCGGTAGCGAGCGCGGGGTCAGCCCCAATCAGCCCTATCACATTCCTGAGGGCCGGGTCCGAATCAAAACCCAGCAGAAAATCGGGGCTGGCCAGGTGGAAGAAATGCAGGGCGTGCGACTGTATATACTGGCTTAAATGCAATAGCTCCCTGAGAAGCTTGGCCGGACGGGTCAATTCCTTGCCGAGGATTGCGTCACAGGCTTTGGCGGAAGCAAGCTGGTGGCTGACCGGGCAAATACCGCATATCCTGGGCGTAAGATTCGGCATCTCCTGGAAGACCTGGCCTTCGCAGAATTTTTCAAATCCGCGGAACTGTGTGTCGTGGAAACGAGCCGAAACAGCGTTGCCGGAATCGTCGAGCTGGATGGTAATCTTTCCATGGCCCTCGACCCTGGTAACAGGATTAATTTCAATTGTTCTACTTGCCATATTTCACCTCTTTAATCAAAGCGCATTATATTGCTGGGTACTACCGGTATCCTGCCGGCCAGCAATTCGGTCAGGCCGTATTTAATTGCCTCAGGTTCAGGCGGACAGCCCGGCACATAGCAATCTACTTTAACTATTTGATTTGCCGGATAAACCTTATCGAGCAACGCCGGTACACCCGGTGAAACCGGGATTTTACCGTTGTATGTGCTCGGAGTGTCTATGTAGGCACGCTTCAGTACATCTTCCTTGTTAAAAGTGTTGCGCATCGCGCAAACACCGCCGAAGCATGCGCAATCACCCAACGCCATTAGTATCTGGCAATTGCGGCGCAACTCTTCGATCACCTCTTTTTCCTCTTCATTTCCTACCGAGCCCTCTACTATGCCGACGGTAACAGGAGTGAAATCCTTTATATCAGTTATCGGGCTCCTGCGAAACTCTACCAGTTTCGTCAGGTCGATTATAAATTCGTCAACATCCAGGAATGACATGTGACATCCCGCGCATGATTCTAACCAAACCGTAGCTACTTTTACTTTCGCCATTTGTACACTCCTTACGGGCTTTATTTTTTCAGGTGCCGGGCAACTTCTTCCAATGTATCGGCATCTGTCTTGATATCTGCAGGTGCTTTTACCAAAGGCGCAGTTTTCTTGCTTATACCGTCCAGGGTTGTGTAACTGCCTTTGGATTCAGTCCACAGCAGTGAAGGAAGGACGATATCCGCCTTGGCGGTAGCAGGAGAGGGGTAGCTGGCCTGAACTACCGTGAATTCAACTCCTTTTATGCTGTCGGTGAGCGCCTGCGACTCTGTCAGATCATCAGCCAGCAGCAGGTAAAGCCCTTTGGCCTTGCCTTTGGCTAAATCCGATGCTACCGGACCTTTGGGATTACCCAGTCCAAGTTGCCAGGCGCCACGGCTGTTGCCATAACGCTTCAAAGAAATAACCCTGGGCTTTTCGCTTGTAAGTGCAGCCAGGTTAAGTATCGTTGCTACCAGGTCTGCATCCTTGTATTCCAGTATGCCGCTACCGTAAATGATAATGCTGTTAAAGCTGGCCGGCCCTGGTGATATCGTGGACATCGATGCCAAGGTCTTTGCCGGCTTTTTTAACGTCAACTTCCTTGAAATCCGCCGAGAATTTGCTTTTATCTCCGGCAGCCTTGGGGAGATGATCCAGGATTGCTTTGCCGAGCGCTTTCACGGCAAGTTCTTTTTTGCCCTCGGGCGGCTTCAACCAAACGCTGGCGCGGAATGTGAACGGATTGCGCAGCGGGTCAAGCACGATAAGCTGGGCTTTGTTTTTGGAAGCTGCGCGCATAATATAGGAACCGATAACCGGGTGGGATTTGGTCGGGTGTGCTCCGATCACTACTATACAATCAGCGGTGAGGATGTCCTCAAGCTTGGCCTCCATATCCAGGCCGGCTTTGCTGTCAAACCTGGCTATGCCCTGTGAAACTGTCCGGCAGTCATCGCCGTCCAGTGTATCTAAAAGCTTGCTGCCCAGTTTATCCATGAGGTCAGCCAGGGCTTTGAGGGCCTCGCTGCTGGCTTTTCCTGACGCTAATCCGGCGACACTGTCTGAAGCGCCGAACTTTTTGGAGATGATTTCGAAAGCTTCTTCATACGAGCAGCTTGC
>JAPLHK010000059.1 GCA_026389715.1 Chloroflexota bacterium | reverse complement strand
TGTTATTTCTCTATCGCCGCCGGCCCTGATATACGATTGCACGAACGATGCGGAGAGATCAGCACGGCCGTAGCGGTCTATATCCATGGCCAGGAAGGCTATCTCTGAGGCTGTATCGCAGTAGCGGAAACGGTCGTTAAACTCTATGCAGTCGTATATATATATGTCATCGGCAAAGCAAACGTGCGCGCAATGCAGGTCACCGTGACAGTCGCGTATCCTGCCCTGTTCCACCCGCTGGTTGAAAAGGACAGCATTGCCACTGATGAAGCTGTCGGAATATTCCCTGATAAGGCGGTGGGATTTCTGCGTGATAAGGGCGCCGATATGTTTCTCCGTCTGAGCGAAGTTTTCGTCACTGTTGGTCCGGATACCTTCCAGGCTGCCGAAGGCACTTATCTGCGGACTGGTAGCAGCGCGGCTGTGGAAATCTACCATTAACGCGGCTACTTTCTCCAGCATAGCCGGTGTGACCCGGTATTGGGGCAATAGTACGTCCATCATCCTATCGCGCGGCAGTTGCTTCATCTTGACTGCGTATTCGATGATTTCGCCGTTGCCGCTGAGCTGTATCCCGGAGGGCGACTGCATGATTGGCAGGACACCTATATATGCGCCGGGGCTGAGCCGGCGGTTGAGCTCCAGTTCCTGCCGGCAGAAGTATTCCCTTTTTTCCAGGGTGGTATAGTCGAGATAGCCCAGGTTGACCGGCTTCTTGGTTTTATAGGCGTAACTGCCTGTGAGGAAGATGAACGACATCTGCGTCTGCTGCAATTCCACGGCGGCCGGATGTTCCGGGTATGTTGCAGGATTCAACAAAGCCTGTACGTAGGAAGGGAGCTCGGACGGCATAACGCCGGATATTGTAGCAGTTTTAATCGTCCATTTCACGCGTAATGATCAGCGCATCCGCAAGGGCAGGCAATAAACCCGTTAGATAGGTTATAATTCAACCGGCCATAAAAAGTGCGAGAGAAATTAAAATGACGACTGACGAATTGAAACTTTTCCAGGCGAGAGTAGCTGGCCTTCGCATCAATCCCGCAGCCATCGCCGGTGTGAAAATCCACGGCGCAAACGGCGGCATAATACAGAACAGGAAGGGAAATGAGGTTTCCCTGCAGATTTATGCGGCCATCACCTCCAATGACGGCTATATCAGCGCAGCGGGCGCTAAAAAAGGGTTGGCTGTATACGGGAATTCACTGCGGGATGAGGCAAAGGAAAGGACGGGCAGACATCCTGAGATAGACCGGCGTACTGCCGGAGGCGCTAAAAAGATACCCGACGCCCTTTTACATCTATGATGAGCAGGGTATCAGGGATACGGCCCGGGCCTATAAAAAGGCGTTTGCCTGGGTGAAGCCTGCCTACAGGAATTATTTTGCGGTCAAGGCCTGCCCGAACCCCCACATTGTAAATGTCTTGAAGGAGGAGGGTTTCGGGGCTGACTGCAGTTCCCTGGCGGAGCTTGTCATCGCTGAAAAGCTGGGTATGCGGGGCGAGGACATCATGTTCACCTCCAACGATACACCGGCCGTGGAATATGTTAGGGCTAAAAGCCTGGGCGCCATCATCAACCTGGATGACGTATCGCATATCGGCTACATAGATAAAAACGCAGGGATGCCAGAGCTTATCTGCTTCAGGTATAACCCGGGGCCGCTGAGGAAGGGCAACGATATCATCGGCGATCCACGGGAGTCCAAGTATGGCGTGACCACGGATCAGATAACGGGCGCCTACATCAAGGCCATGGAACTCGGCGCGGAGAGATTCGGCCTGCACACTATGGTCGTCTCCAACATGCTGGATGAGCAATACCTCGAGGAAACTGCGGTGATGCTGTTCAAGCTGGCTGCGATGATTAACCATGATACAGGGATTAAGTTCGATTTCATCAACCTGGGTGGCGGCTTCGGTATACCCTACAAGCCTGAACAACCGGCCATTGACCTTGATGGGATATCCGCAGGCATCCACGTTGCTTACAAGAAATACATTGAAGACATGGGATTGGGGCCGGTACGTGTGGTCACCGAGTGCGGCAGGGCTATAACGGGTCCGCATGGGTTCCTGGTGTCGAAGGTCAGGCACGTTTCCGTGAAGTACAAGGACTTTGTGGGACTGGATGCCTGCATGGCCAACCTGATGCGCCCCGCGCTTTACGGCGCTTACCACCATATAACGGTGCTGGGCAAGGAAAATGAACCGAAAGATCGTGTGTATGATGTGACCGGCTCGCTTTGCGAGAACAACGATAAGTTCGCCGTGAACCGGCCGCTGCCGACGGTTGTGCCGGGTGACATCTTCGTAATACACGACGCCGGCGCACACAGCTATGCCATGGGCTTTCAGTATAACGGAAAGCTGCGCTCGGCTGAGCTGCTGGTTACATCCGGGGGCCAGGTGCGCCAGATACGCAGGGCTGAGACTGTGGAAGACTACCTGGGCACTGTAGAGAGCTGGCCGTAAGGGGGATTGACGTGTTGCACTGCGGCTCTGCGAAGATTGTGTTGTTAAACCCGTCCGCGTCGGCGGGCGCCCCTGAAGGTACGTCCCTACAGCTGGTCAGCGGCCATATCCCCGTTCAAATGGCCCCCATCAGCCAGCGTATCCATCCACTCGATGGATTTTAGCTGCTTCTCTAGTATATAGCGGATATGTTCGCGCATCAGGCTCTTGATTTCCGTGGTAAGCTCAATGCTTAGCTTCACCCTGCTGGCCGTGGCGAAGTCACTGCGCAGCCAGAAGCGCAGGACCTTGAGCGCGTTGACGGAGATGGTGCGGGCGCCCATATCGGGATAACCGCATTCACGGCAGAGTACCCCTCCCTGTGCCGGGCTGAAGTAGTTCACTTCCGGTAGCAGCAGCCTGCTGCAGTTGGCGCATTTGCCCAGTTGCGGGCGGTAGCCCAGGTGGTTAAGCAAGCGTAGCTCGAAGTAACGCAAGATGCGTTCACCCTCCCCGGCCTCGGCCAGTTCCCTCAGTGTGTTGAGGAAGAGATCGAACATCTCACGGTCCTCGACATTCTCCTCGGTGAAGGTATCAACGAGCTCGGACAGGTAAAAGCCGCAGGACATCAGTTCCAGAGAGTCCCTGATGGGCAGGAAAATATCAATAGCCTGCGCCTGAGTGACGATATCGAGGTTACGACCGCGGGCCAGCATCAGCTGGCTGTGTGTGAGCAGTTCCACGTTGCCGCCCAGCTTGCTGCCGGGACGCATGGCGCCCTTGGCGATGGCGCGCACCTTGCCGAAATCGGCGGTAAAGAGCGTGAGCAGGCGGTCGGCTTCGCCGAATTTATGCCGCTTGATGATGATACCTGCTGTCTGGTAGACCCGTGAGGTCATAGTTGGCTTTGCTACATCTCCTGCCGGCCCTCAAGGGCACGGCTGAGCGTCACATCGTCGGCATATTCAAGGTCACCACCGAAGGGCAGGCCACGCGCCAGCCTGGTAACACGGATGCCGAGCGGAGAGATGAGGCGCTGGATATACATGGAGGTGGCCTCTCCCTCTACGTTGGGGTTGGTGGCCAGGATGACCTCGGTGATGCCGGTCCGGTTGAGGCGCTCCAGCAGTTCCCTGATGCGCAGGTCCTCCGGCTTGATACCGTCGCTGGGTGAGATGACGCCGTGCAGCACATGGTAAAGTCCGCGGAATTTCCTGGTCCTCTCCAGAGGCAGGATGTCGATGGGTTCTTCCACCACGCAGACCTTGGTAACATCCCGCGTTTCATCGGCGCATAAGCCGCAGGGGTCGGTATCGGTGATATTCAAACAGATGGTGCACAACTTGAGATTCTCCTTGATGCCGAGTACGGCGTCGGCGAGGTCTCGCGATCTCTCCGGAGGCGCCTGCAGTAAATGATAGGCGAGGCGCTGCGCGGTCTTGGGTCCGATACCGGGAAGTTTGTTTAACTCTTGGATGAGCCGTGAGATGGGTCTGGCTGTGGTGAGGAAATCGGGGTTCAAATAACCCTCCTAAAACAGGCCCGGTATTTTCATCCCGCCCGTCAGCTTGCTCATATTCTGGGCTGCCATCTCCTGTGATTTCTGTACCGCCTCGTTGCAGGCAGCCAGCACAATATCCTGCAGGAAATCGACATCTTCGGGGTTGACCACTTCGGGAGATATGGTAATCGACTGGAACTGCTGGTGGCCGTTGATGACTATCTTGATAGCGCCGCCGCCGGCGGTCACCTCTACGTTCGTGGTGCCCAGTTCCTCCTGGACTTTGACCAGCTTGGCCTGAAGCTCCTGTATCTGGCGCAGGTTAAATTGGCTCATGTTACCTCCGTTTCCGCTTTTTCTTCAACTATCTTTGCGCCCAGGCTCAAGGCAGCCTCCACCAGGTGATTACTGCTGGCGGGTTTCAATTCAGATTTCTGTTCCTGGGACATCATGACACACGTTACCGTATAGTTGTGGCCGAAGACTTCTTTGAGCTTTTTCTCGATGAGGTGGAGGTATTTGCGGTCGTCGATATACTTCTTATGGAACTCGTGGTAGAAGCCCAGCACAAGATTATCACCTTCGATTTCCACGGGCTCGCAGGCGTGGCGCAGGCGGGCATCAAGGTTGCCTCCGGAACCCTCACCGCGCATTGAATTGATGAAGTCCTTCCAGTGCACCTTCAGATATGGCAGGTCGCCGGGGTCGTCCATTTTGAGCGGCTCGGTTATCCTGGGAGAGTCCGGGAAGGGGGTGGAAGAGTGTCCCGTCTGGGCCAGTTGAGCCGGATCGAGGGTTGGTGTTCCGGCCGCTTTGAGAGACTTGCCTGCCAGGCCGGCCGGCCGCGCTGGTTCCGTCGACCTGGCTACCCTGGGTGCGGCGGCCGCCGTCCTCGACGATTGCCAGTCTTTGCCGGAGGAAGGGTCGGAAGCCGATTTTTCCCTGGCGTGCTGTGAGATAACGCTCTCCACGAGTGCCAGTTCCAGCGGGAGGGGTGAATAGGTATCCATGCGCAGGTCAACGCCGCTGAACAGCTTGATGGTGTTGAGCAGATAATCGAGGCTGGTGCCGCCCGCTATCTTCTGCATCTCGGCCAGGTCGTCGGAGGTGGCGTCGATTGTATCGGCGGAGCCCGACTTGGCCAGCAACAATTGCCGGAGGTAATCCACCAGTTCGCGGTTGAACTGGCGCAGGTCAAGGCCTTCGCCGGCCACGGCGTTGATGACCTTAAGGCCGGACGATACATCCATGGCCACGATGTGACGGGCAAGCTCGCGGATGCGCAGGTCGCCGCTTATGCCCAGCATAGCCAGAGCCTGCGCCATTTCGATAGTATTTCCGTAATAGGTGATGAGTTGTTCCAGCAGGTTGGTGGCATCGCGCAAACTGCCGGTGGTGACCTTGGCCACGAGTTTGAGCGCTTCAGGATCTATCTTGATACCCTCCTTTTCACAGATGTGAGAGAGGCGGGCTATCACGGAGGCGCTGGAAAGCCGGTGAAAATCGAAGCGCTGGCAGCGCGAGGTGATGGTCGAGATGATTTTGTGGGGGTCGGTGGTAGCCAGGATGAAAATTACGTGCGGCGGCGGCTCCTCCAGCGTTTTGAGGAAGGCGTTGGCCCCCTCCCGCGTTATCATATGCACCTCGTCGATTATATAGACCTTGAACTTGAGGATATTGGGCGAATAGTTGACCCTTTCTTTGAGGCCGTTCATATCATCGATGCCGCGGTTGCTGGCCTCGTCTATCTCGATGATATCCAGCGCGTTGCCGTGGTTAATGGCCAGGCAGGAATCGCAAGTGTTGCAGGGCTCCCCTTCAACCGGTTCCCGGCAGTTGACGGCCTTGGCCAGTATGCGGGCGGTGCTGGTCTTGCCGCTGCCGCGCGGACCGCAGAAGAGGTAGGCATGGGCGATGCGGCTGCTTTTAATGGCGTTGCGCAGCGTCTGGACGACGTGCTCCTGTCCGGCTACTTCATTAAACGTCTGGGGGCGCCATTTGCGGTAAAAAACCTGGGAGGTCATGGTGGAGATATTATACCCCAACAGGCAACCGCCTAAAACCGCTTAAAAGTCGTGCATGCTTATTACGCGGAATTCATAGTGCAACGCTTGCCCTGCTGTGCTATAATCATGCGTTATTAGAGTTTTTACAGGAGTACGGCATTGGACAAGGAAAAAAAGCAAGAAATCATGAAGAGCTATGCCATTAACGAGAAAGATACCGGCTCTTCTGATGTTCAGGTTGCAGTTTTGACCGAAAGGATCAACCAGCTATCGGGGCATCTTAAGAGTCATTCTCACGATTGTTGGCTTACTTAAGCAGGGACGACGTCAACCGCTACAGGACCCTCATCGGCAAGCCTGGATTACGCAAATAAAATAGAATAGAAGGTTATTAAAATGTCCCAAAACTTTAAGTGCAATATGGGGGACAAAGATCTTATCATCGAAACAGGCGACCTTGCGCAGCAGGCTGATAGTTCTGTAGTAGTACGTTACGGTGATACGGTTGTCCTGGTCACAGCATGCATCAGCGATGAGGCCAAGGAAAACAGCGATTTTGTCCGCCTTACAGTAGATTACGAAGAACGCCATTACGCCGTTGGCAAGATACCCGGCAGCTTTTTAAGGCGCGAAGGGCGCCCGGGGGAACAGGCGACCCTGGCGGCTCGCCTCTGCGACCGATCGATACGCCCGCTTTTCCTCAAAAGTTTGCCCAATGATATACAGGTAGTGGTCACGGTGCTCTCGACCGATCAGGAGAACGATCCGGATGTGCTGGCCGTCATCGGCGCGTCAGCGGCCCTGACGATTTCGAGCATACCTTTCTACGGTCCTATCGGTGCAACACGTGTCGGCTACATTGATGGCAAGATGGTGCTCAACCCGCTTCTGCCGCAGATGAATGACAGCACTCTCGACCTGGTAGTAGCCAGCAGCCGCGACAATATCGTTATGGTGGAAGCCGGTTGCAAAGAGATATCTCCAGAGGTTTACATAGAGGCACTCAAAATTGCCCACATAGAAAACCAGAAGATCATCAAGCTGCAGGATGAACTACGTGAAGCAATAGGAAAGCCCAAGAGGGAGATAGAGGGTTTCAGCATCAACCCAGACCTTTTATCAGCCATAAGTGCGGATTATGGGCAGAAGATGGCCGAGGCTCTGGAAAGTTCCGACAGACAGGCACGTCAGGCTGCGCTCGGCGTCATCGAGAAAGAAGCTAAGGAGAAGCTCAAGGAAACTTATACGGACGCCGATATCGGCAATGCTATTGAAGAGATATTAAAGAAAACCTGCCGGGCCAAGATATTGCGCACACGGAAGCACGTTGACGGCAGGGATATCAAACAGATACGTAAACTGAGTGCTCAAGTCGCCCTGCTTCCCCGCACGCACGGGTCGGGGCTTTTCTCGCGCGGGCAGACGCAAGTGCTGGCCATAACCACACTGGGGTCGCTTGGCCAGGCCAAGACGGTGGATGACCTCGGCCTGGAGGCTACCAAGCGCTTCATGCATCATTACAACTTCCCGCCCTATTCAAACGGCGAAGTCAAAAGGATGGGCTCGACAGGCAGGCGGGAGATCGGGCACGGCGCGCTGGCGGAAAAAGCGCTGTCAGCGGTAATACCGGATGAAAAGGATTTTGCCTATACAATCAGACTGGTATCCGAGGTGCTCAGTTCCAATGGGAGCACCTCTATGGGCAGCGTGTGCGCTTCAACCCTGTCCTTGATGGATGCCGGTGTACCCATTAAAGCCCCCGTGGTGGGTATTGCCATGGGGTTGGTCACTGATAAAGAGGACCCAGGCAATTACATAATCCTGACCGATATCGAGGGTATAGAAGATTTCTACGGCGATATGGACTACAAGGTGGCAGGCACAACCAACGGCATAACCGCCATCCAGCTCGACATCAAGCTTCGCGGGGTCAGCCACGAAATGCTGGCCAAGGCTACGCTACAGGCCTGCGAAGCCCACGGGGTGATCCTCGATGTATTGAAAGGCGCTATTCCCGAGGTAAGGCCCTACCTGAGCAAGTATGCGCCGCGCATGTACAAAATTACCATCGATCCTTCTAAGATAGGGGCTCTCATCGGACCCGGCGGCAAAAACATCAAGGCTATCATCGAGGAAACCAAAACGACAATCGAAGTATCCAACGATGGTACCGTGGTCATCGGGTCATCCAGTGAGGAATCCGCCCAAATGGCTATCCGCAAGGTGGAGGGTCTCACCCAGGACGTAGAGGTCGGCGCCATTTACACCGGCAAGGTTACTCGCCTGCAGAATTTCGGCGCCTTTGTGGAAGTGCTTCCGGGCAAAGAGGGACTGGTGCATATCAGCGAACTGGCGGACCACCATGTAGCCAAAGTGGAGGACGTAGTCAAGATCGGCGACGAGATAATGGTGAAGGTCACTGAGATCGACCGGCTTGGCCGCATCAACCTTTCCCGCAAGGCGGTATTCGCTGAGTCTTCCGGAGGAGCACCGGCTGACAGGCCGGCAGGCGGCGAGCGGCCGCCCGGGCAGGGTGGTGGGGGAAGGCCCGGTATACCTCCGCGGGGGGCGTACAGAAACGAATCGAGGCGGCCGCCGCGCTGACCTGACTGAGGCCGGATCCTGGGATAAATTACGCGGGGCTAGGTGATAGCTATGGCTAAGATTAAAGTGGCAATCAACGGAGCGTTGGGAAGGATGGGGCAGCAGACCTTACATGCCATCGTTGCCGATCCCGACCTGGAGCTTACCGCGGCCGCCGATATAAAAGCGGAACGGGAACATACGAGCGTGCCCGGCTTGCCCAAAAAAACACCGCTGCATAATAATTTGACCTCGATTATAGAGATGTATCATCCGCAAGTGGTGGTGGATTTCACGGTCCCCGAGGCAGCAATGGGGGCAGCGAGGCTGGCACTAAAGAATGGCGCCTGCCTGGTGATGGGCACGACCGGCCTGAGCGAAGCCAACCTGAAGGAGATCGACGACCTTGCACAGAAGTATAAGAAAGGCGCTGTAGTGGCGGCCAATTTCGCTATAGGTGCCGTAATAATGATGCACCTGGCGAAGACCGCAGCAAAATATTTTGATAATGCCGAGATAATCGAGTTGCACCATGACAAAAAGCTGGATGCCCCGTCCGGCACGGCGCTGGCCACGGCCAGGGCGATGCTGCAATTCCGCGGCAAGCCATTCAGCTACCCGGGAACAGAGAGGGAAACATTAAAGGGCACGCGCGGCGGCCAGTCAGGAGGTATCGCCATCCACAGTGTACGTCTGCCCGGCCTGGTGGCCAGCCAGGAGGTTATCTTCGGCGCATTGGGGCAGACATTGAGCATCAGGCATGATACAGTAAGCCGGGAGAGCTTTATGCCAGGCATAATACTCGCGGTAAAACAGGTTATACATGTACACGGGCTGGTTTACGGCCTGGAAAGGCTACTAAAATTGGGAGACTGACATGAACAACGCTAATAACGGCTACCATGTGGCCATTGTCGGCGCTACCGGCATGGTCGGGCAGGAATTTATCAAAATACTCGTGCAGAGGAAATTCCCGATGGCTTCACTGCAGTTATATGCATCCGACCGCTCAGCCGGCAGGAAGGTATTCGTCGGGCACCAGGAGATGATTGTCAAGGAAACAGCCCAAGACTCATTCAATAATATAGATATAGCGCTATTTTCAGCCGGGTCAGAGATAAGCAAACACTTTGCACCTGTTGCGGCCAAGGCCGGCGCGCTGGTCATCGACAACAGCGCGGCCTGGCGCATGGATTCACGTGTGCCTCTGGTGGTGCCGGAGGTAAATGCGGAGGATATCAAAAAGCACAGGGGCATCATAGCCAACCCCAACTGCTCAACTATCCAGATGGTAGTGGCGCTCTTCCCACTCCACAGGGTGAACCCGATAAAGCGTATCACCGTGGCTACCTACCAGTCGGTCTCAGGGACCGGCATCGCAGCTGTGGAGGAGCTTACCAAGCAGGCCAAGACCGTGCTGGACGGAGGCAACGTGGTGCCCCACGTCTATGCGCACCAGATAGCCTTCAACCTGCTGCCCGAGATAGACGTTTTCCTGGAAAACGGTTATACCAAGGAAGAGTGGAAGATGGTCGAGGAGACCCGCAAGATTATGCACGCCGAGAATATCGCCATTTCGGCCACGTGTGTGCGCGCGCCGATCTTCGTCAGCCATAGCGAGGCGATACAGGCCGAATTCACCGATTATATGCCGCCGGATGAAGCCCGAGCGATTTTGAGCAAGGCGCCGGGTGTGAAGGTGCTGGATGACCCCAATGTCAGCCTCTACCCGCAGCCGTGGCTGGCGGCCGGTACCGATGATGTTTATGTCGGCAGGATACGCTCGGATGCTTCATTTATGAACGGGCTGGTAATGTGGGTGGTATCGGATAATATCCGCAAAGGCGCTGCCCTTAATGCCGTGCAGATAGCCGAGGAGGCCGTCAACCAGGGCTGGGTAAAGCAGCAGAATAACAATAAGTAGCCAGCGGAGGACGAGATGAAGAAGTTCGGACG
>JAPLHK010000053.1:42424-51159 GCA_026389715.1 Chloroflexota bacterium | reverse complement strand
ATAACAACCCTGCTGGATTTCTATAAGTGCTACCGCGCCTTCGTGCGCGGCAAAGTAGCCTGCTTCAAATACGACGACCCGCTGCTCAAGGATAAGGACCCTATCGTTAAAGAAGCCAGGCTATATTTCAACCTGGCATATAAATATGCGTGCCGCAAGCCCGTGGTCATCATCGTCACCGGGCTTATCGGCACGGGCAAGACGACCGCTGCCGGGAAAATTGGGCAGGGCCTGGGTTATACCATCTTCTCTTCGGACGTCGTCAGGAAGGAACTGGCCGGGGTTCCTGCGGGTGAGCGGCATTACGATGATTTCAGCAGCGGAATTTACAGCCCCGAATTCACGCAGAAGACCTACGCAGAGCTTCTCAAGCGGACTCGTGCTCTACTGAAAAACGGACAATCTGTTATAATAGACGCCTCTTTTAAAAAACGCGCCGACCGTATGGCTGTTCAGCGGCTGGCCGACGAGAGCGGCGCCGGCTTCCTGGCAGTCGAGTGCGTTGCTGACGAGGGCGCTATACAAAGGCGCCTCGAGAGGAGAAAACAGGCGGGCTCAGTATCGGATGGACGCTGGGAGATATTCGCCGATATCAAGAAGGATTTCGACAGGGTAGATGAGATAAATGATATGGGGCATATAGTGATAGACACCACTAACCCATCAGGTAATATTATCGAATTGCTTTTGCAAAGGATAGCAGAATTATGAAATATGATATTAAAGACCTTGATCTTGCCGCTGAAGGCAAACTGCGCATAGAGTGGGCCAGCCACCAGATGCCCGTGCTTAAACTGATACAGGCGCGCTTCGCAAAAGAGAAGCCATTCAGTGGTATACGTATCTCAGGCTGCCTGCATATCACCACCGAGACCGCCAACCTGGCCTCCGCGCTGAAGGCGGGCGGGGCAGACCTGGTGCTCTGCGCCTCCAACCCGCTGAGCACGCAGGACGATGTGGCCGCCGCCCTTGTTAAGCAAGGTTTCCCCATGTTCTGCATCAAGGGGGAAGACAACAAGACCTACTACAAGCATATTATGGCCGCCCTCGACCACAAACCACAATTGACCATCGATGATGGCGCCGACCTGGTTAGCACCATCCACCAGGAGAAGACCTCCCTGCTGCCCTCTGTTATCGGCGGTACCGAGGAGACCACCACCGGCGTTATCAGGCTCAAGAACATGGCTAAAGCGAAGAAGCTCAAGTACCCTGTGGTCGCGGTCAACGACGCCAAGACCAAGCATTTCTTCGATAACCACTATGGCACCGGCCAGAGCACCATCGACGGCATCACCCGTGCCACCAATATACTCTGGTCGGGTAACCCAGTGGTCGTGGCCGGCTACGGCTTTTGCGGCCGCGGCGTGGCGCGCCGCGCTTCCGGCATGGGTGCACGCGTCATCGTTTGCGAGATAGATCCCATAATCGCCCTTGAAGCTGCAATGGATGGTTTCCAGGTTATGCCTCTGCTGGATGCCGCTGATTTGGGCGACGTATTCATCACCTTGACCGGCAACCGGCACGTCCTGGATAAAAAACATTTCGCCAGGATGAAGGACGGTGCGATCATGGCCAATAGCGGGCATTTCAATGTTGAGATAAACATCCCCGCCCTGCAAGGCCTGTCCATATCCAGGCGCCGCACCCGGCAGTTCGTGGATGAATACGTACTGGTCAATCGCAGGCGCGTCTACCTGCTGGGGGAAGGACGGCTGATTAACCTGGCCGCTGCCGAAGGTCACCCTGCCAGTGTCATGGATATGAGCTTCGCCAACCAGGCGCTGGGACTCGAATATCTGATTAAGAACAAAGGGAAGCTGAAGCCGGATGTTTATCCCGTGCCGCTGGAATTAGATAACGAGGTCGGGCGGCTCAAGCTTAAATCGATGGATATATCCATAGACCGTCTCACACTTGAGCAGCAGAAATATCTTAACAGCTGGGAAGAAGGGACTTAAAACATTAAGGAGCGGAAATGAAAAACACTTTCATGCGTGCGCCCAAGTATTTCTTTACATCGGAATCTGTCACAGAGGGGCATCCCGACAAGCTGTGCGACCAGGTCGCCGACGGCATACTCGATGCTATGATCAAGGACGACCCTAAAAGCAGGGTCGCCTGCGAGGTGGCGGTCACTATCGGCCTGGTCATCGTACTGGGCGAGATAACCACCAAGACCTACGTGGAGATACCCGACGTTGTACGGAGGATAGTGAAAGATATCGGCTACACCGATCCCGCTTATCAGTTCGATTACCAGAGCCTGGCCACGATAGTTTCCATCAAGAAGCAATCGCCCAATATCAATGCGGGAGTCAGCAAAGCCCTGGAGGTGCGCGCAACGGGCAAAAAGGTGGACGAACTCGACCTTACCGGTGCGGGAGACCAGGGTATGATGTTCGGCTATGCCTGCACAGAGACTGCCGAGCTCATGCCTCTCCCCATCTCCCTGGCGCACAGGCTGACCCAGCGTCTGGCCGAGGCGCGCAAGAAAAAGATTATCCCTTACCTTCGCCCGGACGGCAAATCGCAGGTCACCGTTGAGTACAGCTACGGCAAACCCAAAAGGATCGAGGCCGTTGTCATCGGCGCCCACCACGACCCTGCGCCCGATAACGATACCATCCGCCACGATATCATACAGAAGGTCATCAAGCCGGTCATACCGGCTGCCCTGATGGATAAGAACACCAAGATATACGTCAACAGCGCGGGCCGCTTCGAAGTTGGCGGCCCGGTCTCGGATACCGGTTTCACCGGCCGCAAGCTGCTGGTTGATACTTACGGCGGCTATGCCCGGCACGGCGGCGGAGCTTTCTCGGGCAAAGATCCCACCAAGGTTGACCGCTCAGCAACCTACATGGCGCGCTACATCGCCAAGAACTGCGTAGCAGCCGGACTGGCCGATAAGCTGGAGTTGCAGGTCGCCTATTCCATCGGGGTGGCCCACCCGCTCTCCGTTTCCATAGAGACTTTCGGCACAGGCAGGATATCTGATACCGTAATACTCAAGCTCATCCACAAACATTTCGATATGCGGCCCGAGGCTATCATCAGGTATTTCGACCTGCGCCTTCCCATCTACCAGGCCACCGCCTCTTACGGCCACTTCGGCCGGACGGACGTTAACTTCCCCTGGGAAAAGACCGATAAAGCTAAGGTTTTGAAGGCCGAAGCCGGGATATAGCAGGTGCCAGCTATGATTAAATTCGGTACCGACGGCTGGCGTGCTGTCATTGCTGAGGATTTCACCTTTGCCAACGTGCGCGCCTGCGCCCAGGGCGTGGCCGATTACCTGAAAGGGGTTGGACAGGGCAAGGGGGGAGTTGTTATCGGCTATGATACACGCTTCGCCTCCGAGGATTTCGCCGCGGCGTCAGCCGAGGTGCTGGCCGGCAACGGGATCAAGACTTTCATCTTTCCCGGGGCGGCTCCCACACCCGTTACCAGCTACATGGTTACCGCCCTCAAGGCCGACGGCGCCATTATGATAACCGCCAGCCACAATCCCGGACAGTACAACGGCTTCAAGTACAAGGTTAATAGCGGATGTAGCGCCCCCACCGATATCATTACTGAGATCGAGAATAACGCCAATGCAGCGGCCGGGACGGGAAAAATCAAAAGGCTGAATCTCGACGACGCACTCAAGAAGAAGCTGGTCAGCTACCATGACCCTTTCCGTGCCTACGAGAAGCACCTCGGCACATTGATAAACATCGAGTCGCTCAAGCAGCAGCGCTTCAAGCTCGTGGTTGATTCCATGTTCGGCGCGGGCATCGGCTACTTCAAACGACTTTTGGAGGGCGGCAAGCTCGAGGTACACGAGATAAACAGGGTCCGCAACCCGCTCTTCCCGGGCATACAGCCGGAACCCATCAGCAAGAATCTCGGCAAGCTGGCTCGTCAGGTTATACGTGACGGCGCCAATGTGGGTTTTGCCACCGACGGCGATGCCGACCGCATCGGCATCATGGATGAGAATGGCCGCTTCATGACCACCCAGGAGGTCTTTGCCCTGCTGGCCCTGTACCTGCTGGACGTGCGCAAGCAGCGCGGCGCGCTGGTCAAGACTCTCACTTCCACCGACATGCTCTTTACTATCGGTGAGCTTTACAACGTGCCCGTTTTTGAGACACAGGTAGGATTCAAGTACGTCGCGCCTATCATGATGCGCGAGAATGCTCTACTGGGAGGGGAGGAAAGCGGCGGCTACGGCTTCCGCGGCCACATCCCGGAGCGCGACGGCCTGCTGGCCGGCCTTTACATCATCGACTACCTCACCAGCACAGGCAAGACACCCTCGCAGCTCCTGGCCGATCTCTTCAAGAAAGTCGGCCCGCACTATTACGACCGTCTCGATATACATACTAATGAGGAGAGCAAGCAGAAAATGCTGGCCCGCATATCCGCCGCTGCAGTTGAGAAGATCGGCGGGCAAAAAGTCGTCAGCATAGATACCCGCGACGGCTTCCGCTACAAGCTGGCTGACGGCTCCTGGCTGCTGGTGCGTTTTTCCGGCACCGAGCCGCTGGTGCGCATCTACGCCGAGTGCGTCAGCACCAAAGAAGTACAGAAACTGATACAATACGGACAGGAAATGGTGGGGGTATGAGCTATGTTGAACCTGGACGACCAATCTGTTTACACTTCATTAGATAAATCCGGTATGGGCTCGCAGATACGCGGCCTACCCGAACAATGCCGCCAGGCCTGGGACAAGTCCTCACAATTACTTCTCCCGTCCGGCTATGCCGATGTCAACAAGGTGGTGATACTCGGCATGGGCGGTTCCGCCATTGGCGGTGACCTGCTCAGGGGTCTGACAGCCTCTTTATCCCGTCCTCTCGTACTGGTGCAGCGCGATTACGACCTCCCCGGTTGGGTTGACGACCAGACGCTGGTCATCGGCGCCAGCTATTCCGGCAATACTGAGGAAACCCTCTCCGGCTTCACCCAGGCGCTCAAGAAAAATTGTAAAAAGCTTGTCATCTCCACCGGTGGCAGGCTTACCGAGCTCGCCAGTCAGAACGGTGTGCCGGTTTTCGTCATAGAGCACGTTTCGCCCCCGCGCGCCGCGCTGGGATACAGTTTGCTGCCCCTGCTGGCCGTCATGCAAAATTTGGGCTTTATAAGCGGCATGGCGGCGGAGGTTGACGGCATGGTGTCCGCGCTCAAGATGATGTGCCAGAGCTGGCAGGACGATTCACCGCAGGAGCACAACCAGGCCAAGATGCTGGCAACACGGCTCTATGACAAGGTCGTGGTCGTCTATGGTGCCGGCATACTGACCGATGTTGCCCGCAGGTGGAAGACGCAGATAAATGAGAACAGCAAGCAGTGGGCCTTCTTCGAGACCCTGCCCGAGCTAAACCACAACGCCGTGCTCGGCTACCGCTACCCCGAAGGCATGAGAGACCGCCTGTACGTACTCCTCCTGCGCTGCCAGTCACTGCATCCCCGCACGCTTATACGTTACAAGGTCACCGGCGAGTTGCTGGAAAAGAGCGGCATTCCTTACCAGTACCTCGACAGCCAGGGCGGTAACGACCTCAAGCATGTCATGAACCTGGTGCTGCTGGGTGACTGGGTCAGCTATTACCTTGCCATGCTCAACGGCATTGACCCCAGTCCTGTGCCGCAGATCGATTTATTGAAGAAACGGCTGGCGGAGGGGAAGTAGGCTCATTACTATTACTGTTCATAAATCTTAGCTGAACGCAAACTCTATATAAAGGCATATCGCTTTAATCCATTTTATCGTATCCAGCCTACCGCTATGCATAATGTCCTACCCTCATACATACCTTAGCGGCGGCACAGCGGCACAAACTTGATTAATTATATGGACAGCGGTCCAGGAGACTGCGGGCCAGAATTGTAACGGCACCTGCCCGATGCCCGTTTTGCCGATGGTGGGGCATTATGGACAGTTCCCGAACTCGTGTTTAAGGAAAAGAAGCTTATTCCAGCTTTGCAGCAACTCCTTATAGTATAAAATGAGTAAGTGGTAGTGCGAATCAAGGGGTAAGGTCAAGTTAATAATTCCAGGCTAAAATATTATGATTATCCTAGCGATGGTAACCCCGACCCGTGCTATAAATGTTTTCGCTTAGAATTCATTGCCATGTGTTCTAAATGCTAACTGATCACCCTGCTTCACCTTTTACATTCAGTATCGCACGTTATATCTTCATCAAGGAGCGCTGATATTATGCGCCATAAAAATGTAGCAACACCCGGCACAATGCTTGGCTTAGAATTGACACTATCTTTTTAAAGAATGCTTAAGGAAAGGTAAAAATCTCTGAGATTTTGTCGACTCATTTTTGACCGGGAATATATTCAGGTGCGGCGAGATGTAATCTCAAGATGTACTTACAGCCCCATTCTTCTTGACCTTCCTTTCGCACCTCTTCGAGGTCATTGGGAATATCACTTTTTACCGTGACGGTGGTTCGTTTGACGTAAGGAGGTTGACCGTACGTTACTGTCATATTGTATGCCCCGGACTCCAAACATATTTTGTCAGTCCTAAATCCATTAGGCGTAGGAGGGTTGGTGGCAAAAGGTCCATATTGATTGCTATCATGGTTGAGTGCAACAGTGAAATTATATTCAATTCCTTCCCTGGGGCCAGTTACAACAACCATGCGGAAGCAATAATTCCCGGTGTCTTGGGGTGGTGACTGTAGCTTAACCGGATCCGACTGTACCACATACCCGCCGAAGTCATACCTCACTACGAATTTGGGATTTGCTCCCGGGGAATCGGGGGAAATATCCCGTGTAAATTCATTCAGCTTTTCATCGGATGTCGTGACCCTTACCGGTATAACCTGCTTGTCATTTACAATTATCTGTGCCCCGTTGCGAACGGCCAGCCTGCCGTACTTTTGCCACTCATAGTTGGTCACTTCGTCCTGGCCCTGCGTCAGGACTGCATGCACCTGGTATCGGCCTGGCACCTTGGAATCTTGCGTGGCCTTCGCTTCCACACTAAAACGCGGCAGAAACCTCTCAAGCACCGCTTCAGCGGCCCTGACCGCTGTAGGCAGTAGTAGAGAACGCTGATCGGCAATTACCGCGGAGTCCAGAAAAAAGCCCGGATTCTTTGAAAGGCTCCACCTATACCACCAGGACGTACGCGCCATGCGTATTCTATGGTCGTCCACATCGTACCAAACGTACCCATCCCGATCGGGAGTACGTCCTGCCATTGAAGGGCTTGGAAATGCCGGCCCGCCATTAGCCGTAACGGTACTTCCGGTAATTGGGATCGTGTCCTTAGAAAGGAAATTGGTGTTTGTCCAGTTCGCAATCTGGCGCATCATCTTGATGACGTCCTGGTTGTAGTTAATCGCGGTGGACCAACCTCCTGAGGCAGAGTAATACTTGAGCACATGTTCGGCCGTTGTACTGGTTTCGGCGGGGTCAGCATCACCCAGGCGTC
The DNA here is from genome assembly GCA_026389715.1 of Chloroflexota bacterium. Taxonomy (GTDB): domain Bacteria; phylum Chloroflexota; class Dehalococcoidia; order GIF9; family UBA5629; genus CAIMUM01. Next base: position 43,703 of record JAPLHK010000053.1, on the reverse strand, counting down.
CGCCCAAAAAGCTGGCGTGCCCGTCGTTACGAACGTGTGGAGGCAGTGTCAGGTCGGCAAACAGGTGCATTGTCTCACCAACAGCCCTCCATGCCTTCCCATAATTAACATTGGAGGCATCCGTGTCCGCAAGGGCTTGCTTGAAATATTCCTTGGCATCGTTCCAGGAGTATCGCTGCGGCAAAAAGTACTCGTCAACCCACCCTTTTTCCTGGTTTTCGGCCCATCCAATAAGGCTGATTTCCGGATTGCGTATGGTGCTGCTGACCCGCGTTCTCAGGAAATTCACAATCTGCTGCTGGTCGGTCAGCCACGGCCTGGGGTTATCAGGGGGATACGGGTTGTAGAAATGCCGCAGGGCCATGGGACCCTCGGGTTCATCCGCCGAAAAACCTCCCCAAGTTATCCAGTCACCGGCGAAATGCCGCTTCTTAACAGCGGGGGGAGCATGAAAGAGGTCAGTCGTATTTTCGGGGTCCCATGCCTCTCCCCAGCATTCAGCTCCGTTTAATGTGGCATTTATTAAAAACGGATCATTGTTTTTTAGGGTCTCGAATAGCTCCAGCGCTGAACGGTTGACCTGCGGGTGGACCGTCTGATTGTCCCAGGCTAATACATCAGAGGGAAAGCATACCACTAAAACTATTAGGACAGTCAATACATAGTGTACAACTCTTATAACCCGCCAATTTTCCATTCCGGTCCCTCCCTAAGCAGGAAAAACGAAACTGTATCTGAATCGAGGTTCATATTATACAGCACAAAACCGGGGTAGACTTCCGTCACTTTGGCGTTACTCAGTGCTGTTGCCACTTTGGAAGCATTTGGTGATGATAGGTCAAGGCCATCGCCGAGCTGCGCTTTCGTACTCTCGTCGAGTTCGTTCAACAGGCCATTTTTATCACCGGCGAGCATAGCTGTTGCTGCTCTTTTGATGACTTTGCCCGTTTCTTCCTTTATGGTCGCAATCTCGCTGTCGGTAAGCTTCGTAACGGTCTGGATTGCCGCAGTTGACCCCTTCAGGACAGGCGAACTATCCTGTGTTCCCGGCTTCTTTGCGGGTATCATGGAGCTGATCTTGTTAAGCAAGGGTGCACAAACACATGAAAATCCACTCTGTTTATTAGGAAGGCAGGCAATAGTGACAAAGCATACTGTGAGTACTGATATACCAATGAAGAAGTTCCATGTTGCTCGGGACACACGCACCTCCTGTTTCAGGACCACCGCTTCTTTGCCAAATTACATCATATCATGGGATCTGCAGCCGAAGCAATCC
>JAPLHK010000053.1:13020-42336 GCA_026389715.1 Chloroflexota bacterium | reverse complement strand
AAAAGACGGTAGTTAGACGTATCTTTTATTGTTGAGAATTTGGAGCTAAAGTGAGGTAATATTGGTACCTAAGGTGGTGGGCCATACTGGATTTGAACCAGTGACCCTCTGTGTGTAAGACAAGTGGCTGCTTCTCAGTTGTCAGCACTTCGCTGCAAGGCCTGTAAGTGCTGCCGCCCCCCGTGACGCTCCCACCACGAGGCACTATGAGATTGACGCACGATGTATAGTGACAGGACGGTTGAATTGAAATGGGATAAAGTGATATGCCTTTAAATAGGGTTTACGTTCGACCCAGCTATACGAAACCGCGGGCCCAGTAGGCGTTTTGAATCTCCACAGTTATCTATAAACGAGATCAAATTCCAGACTTTTTCATTTACGAATTTTTTCCCTCTAATAGGTGCCGATACCTATATATTTTGCCGGAACGCCCGGATATACTATCATTAAGTGGTCCGGAAGGGGCACCATTAGTGATGCGTATAAATAGAAAGATCCTTTTACTCTATCCTGAATACCCCGATACTTTCTGGAGCTTCAAGCACGCGCTGAAGTTCGTTTCCAAGAAGGCGGCCTTCCCGCCACTTGGCCTGCTGACGGTGGCAGCCATGCTGCCCGCCGAGTGGGAATTGAAGCTGGTGGATATGAACACGGGGCGACTGAGCGATAAGGACATCAAGTGGGCGGACATGGTCTTTGTCAGCGCCATGGTGGTGCAGAGGGATTCCGCTCAAAGTACTATTAAACGCTGCAAGAAATTGGGTGCCACAGTGGTGGCCGGCGGACCGCTCTTCACCACGCAGCACGAGGATTTCCCCTGTGTGGATCATTTTGTTCTGGACGAGGGCGAAGTAACCTTGCCCCCATTTCTATCCGACCTGGAAAAGGGCTGCCTGCAAAGGATGTATTCTTCGAAAGTCCGGCCGGATATCAATGCCACGCCTGTGCCACGCTGGGACCTGGTCCGGAAGAAAAAGTATTCCTCAATGGTGGTGCAGTATTCCCGCGGCTGTCCCTATGACTGTGAGTTCTGCGATATAGTGGTGCTTAACGGGCACATGCCGCGCACCAAGGGCAGGGAGCAGATGCTGCGCGAACTCGACGCACTGTATCAAACCGGCTGGCGGGACAGCGTTTTTATCGTGGATGACAACTTCATCGGCAATAAAAAGAAGCTGAAAGCGGAGATACTTCCGGCCATCATCGGCTGGTCTCAGAAAAAGCATAGCCCTTTCTCTTTCTTCACCCAGACCTCCATCAATCTGGCAGACGACCACGAATTGACCAACCTCATGGTCAAAGCCAATTTCAATATGGTCTTCATCGGCATCGAGTCGCCCAATAAGGATAGCCTGACCGAGTGCGGCAAATCCCAGAACTCCAGCCGCGACCTGATCGTTGCAGTCAAGACGCTCCAGCATGCCGGACTGGAGGTGCAGGGCGGTTTCATTGTGGGCTTCGACAACGATCCCCAATCCATCTTCCAGGACGTTATCAACTTCGTGCAGAAAAGCGGTGTGGTAACGGCTATGGTCGGCCTGCTGAACGCGCCCCTGGGCACCCGGCTGCATCAACGCCTCGAAGGCGAAAAGCGCCTCACCGGCAGCTTCTCGGGTAACAACACCGAATTGTCAATTAATTTCATACCTAAAATGAATATAAATAAGTTGATAGACGGCTACCGCAATATAGTGAACACCATCTACGCGCCCAACCAGTACTATGCCAGGGTAAAAACATTCCTGAGGGAGTACCGGCCCAAACGGCAGAAGATATCGGTATTGAAATCGCAGAACCTCAAGGCTTTTTTTAAATCTCTCTGGGTGCTGGGCATCCGGGAAAAGGAACGCTGGCATTTCTGGGACCTGGTCATCTGGACGACTTTCAAGCGCCCGCGTTCGTTCTCGTTATCGATGTCCATGGCCATCTACGGCTTCCACTTCCGCAAGATAGCTGAGGCAAACGCCCGGCAGCTTAAGTTGCTGCAGGCTACGGCTCTGCCGGTGTAGTTGTCCGGCTTAATCTAAAACACTACAATTACACCCGACCATTTACCGGCCGAAGGAGGGCTATCATCGACAGAGTAAAAGTCGCCTTAGTCAGGTGTGACACATATAACGAGGACCAGGTTTACAGGGCCTTAAGGCATGGTATGGAGTTGCTGGGCGGCCTTGGCCTGTTTGTAAAGCAGCAGGAAAAAATCGTTTTAAAGCCCAATGTGCTGCTGGGCTCTGACCCGCTTACCTGTGTAACCACCCACCCCGCCATCTTCAAAGCCGCCGGCAAGCTCCTGCAGGAAGCGGGCGCCCGGGTATATTACGGCGACTCCTCTTCCATGGGCAAATGCGAGGGCAATTGCAGGCGCGCCGGGCTCAAGCAGGTTGGCGATGAGCTGGGATTTACCATCGCCGATTTCGACTCCGGGCAGACGGTCAGCCACAAGGAGGCGCTGCTGGTCAGGAACTTCACCATTGCCAATGGCGTACTGGAGGCTGACGGGATGGTGAGCCTGCCAAAGTTCAAAACCCACGGGCTTATGCGCTTTACAGGCGCCGTCAAGAACCAGTTTGGATGCATCCCCGGCTTTATCAAGGGACAGTACCATGTCAAGCTGGCAGATCCCCATGACTTCGCGGCTATGCTGGTGGATATAAACACTTTTATAAAACCGCGCCTTTACATCATGGACGGTATACAGGCCATGGAAGGCAACGGGCCGCGCGGCGGCAAGGTCCGGAAAATGAACGTCCTGTTGCTGTCGGCTGATCCTGTCGCACTGGACGCTACGGCCTGCCGCATGATTAACCTCGACCCCGGGGCTGTACCAACCTCCAAACCTGGCGAGCAGTCAGGGCTGGGAACTTATCACAGTGAGAGAATAGAGATAGCAGGCGAAAACCTGGAAGCGTTCTATACCCCATCTTTTAAGGTGGTGCGCTCCGCTCCCCAGCATTGCAGCAGCGGCCGGCTGCAGACTTTCGTCAGGAACCAGGTCTGCGAGAGGCCGGCCATCGATAAGGTCAAATGCACTGTTTGCGGGACATGTGTCCAGATGTGCCCCGTGAAACCCAAAGCTGTGAACTGGCACAGCGGCGACAAAACCAGGCCTCCTACCTATAAATATGACCGCTGTATCCGCTGCTTCTGCTGCCAGGAGGTTTGCCCGGAAGGGGCCATCTCCATCAAGAACCCCGCTCTCAGCAGGGTCCTGATGAAAGCCTGACCATCGGCATAATGCCGCTGTTGCCCGGGCTTCTCTTATTAATTAAGGGGCCCGCTTCGAAAGAAGCGGGCCCCTTAAAATATCTCCCGAAATCGCTTTAACGTTTGGTGTACTGCGGTGCTTTGCGCGCGCGTTTGAGGCCGTACTTCTTGCGTTCCTTGACGCGCGCGTCGCGGGTCAGCAGGCCATGCTGGCGCAGGGGGCTTTTGAAGCTCTCGTTCAAAACCACCAGGGCGCGGGCGATGCCATGCTTGATGGCGCCGGCCTGGCCGGTCATACCACCGCCTACCACCTTCACCTCAACGCTGTATTTGCCCATGGTGTCGGTGACGATGAATGGCTGTTCGATCATACGCCTGTGATCAACCAGCGTGAAAAGCTCCTGGTAGGGCTTGCCGTTGACGACGATGCCGCCCGACCCCGAGGATAATTTCACCTGCGCAATGGCGCATTTCCTTCTGCCTGTGCCTCGATGATATGTTGCTGTACTCATTTATCAGAGCTCCCTTTGTCAGATTCTTTTGCGCCGGATAGCTGCGCCTCATGTGGGTGCTTGTCGCCGGCATAGACTTTCAATTTTTTATACATCGCCCTGCCCAGCCTGCTATTGGGCAGCATACCCCGCACCGCGTTCTCAATGACACGCTCGGGATGTTTTTCCAGCATTTCGCCCAGCTTTACCGCCCGGATGCCACCAGGGTAACCGGATACACGGTAATAGATCTTGTCGGTCATCTTCTTTCCCGTGACCCTGATCTTGGCTGCGTTGATGACGACCACGAAATCGCCCGTGTCAGTATTGGGGGCGAACATGGCCTTGTGCTTGCCAATAAGCAGCTTCGCTATCTGCGTGCACATCCTGCCCAGGGTCTGCCCGCTGGCATCTATCAGGTGCCATTTCCTCTCGATTTCGCTTGCTTTAGGTGCATAGGTTTTCATATTTAAACTCCGAATTATCCGCGTAAATAACCTTCATAAGGCAAAGGCCGTGCGCCGGCGCTGTCGGCCCGGCCAGGCTCAGTTTTTTCATCTCTAATATATTATTAAATTCCTCGATCGTAATCTTTCCCGTCCCCACCTTTATCAGTGTACCCATGATATTTCGTACCTGGTGCGGCAAGAACGATTTAGCCCTGATATGGAAGGCTACTTTTTCGCCTTCCCTTTCCACTCCTGCAGCATATACACGGCGCACCGTGCTCTCCCGCCTGTCCCACCCCGTGACGAAGGAGGCGAAATCGTGCTCTCCGATGAGCAGTCCTGCCGCCCCATTCATGAGTCCGGCGTCAAGACCCGTCATCACGTGGTAATACATATCGTTCTCCACCGCCACCCGCGGCCTCCTGTTCACTATCTGGTAGCAGTATTCCCGGCTCACGGCTTCCTTCATAACATTAAACCTGGCGCTGACCGCAGCGGCGCCGGCTACCGCGATATCCTCCGGCAGGAAGTGGTTCAATCCGCTGACGAATTTGCGCGGGTCCAGGACAAAGCCAGTCCTGAAGCTGACCACCTGTCCCCTGGCGTGTACCCCGGTATCAGTCCTGCAGGCCGCTGAAACGCGCCTGCGCTCACCGGTCAAGCTAAAAATAGCCTTCTCCAGTTCATCCTGTACCGTAGGGCATCCTTTTTGCCACTGGAAGCCGTAATAACGTCTGCCGTTATATTCGACTACGAGAACGATTTTCCCTAAATTATTAAAGAACTCCACCGTGGATGTGTAACTTACTCCACCATCTCGATGAGCGCCATGGGCGCCCGGTCACCTTCACGCATGCCAAGTTTGAGCACCCGCGTATAGCCACCGGGCCTCGACTTATACCGCGTAGCGTACTCCCCGAAGACCTTATCAACCACTTTCCCATCAAAAATGAATGCGAGGGCACGCCGCCGCGATGCCAGGCCGCCCTCTTTGCCAAGCGTAATCATCTTATCGGCCAAACCCCTGGCCTCCTTGGCCTTGACCAGCGTGGTGCTTATCTTGCCGTAATTCAACAGGTCAGTGACCAGGTTGCGGTATAAAGACCAGCGATGTGCCGCCGGCCTTCCTAATTTCTTACCGGAAAGCTTGTGTCTCATTCGTTATCACCTTCAGGGCCGTTGCTTTTGCTGCGCCCTTTCTTCTTTTTCTCTTTTTCGACCGGCGCGCCGGTCACTTCAACTCCAAATTCCTTCAAAACGGCCTCGACTTCCTCCCTGGATTTGACGCCGAATCCGCCAAATGACATCAAGCCCTCAAGCCCTTTTTCCAGCAACTGGCCGGTCATGGTTATGCCGCCCCTGCGAAGGCTGTTGTAGGTGTGCGTGGAGAGGTTGAGTTTCTCCAGCGGCATATTGTAAACATCAGCAGGTATAGATTTCTGCCATGCTTCAACTTCCTCTTTGGCTGCGATGGTCTTGGCCAACCCTGTAAAGCAGTTGAATTGCTCAATAATTATGCGGATGCTCTCGCTCAGCGCCTCTATGGGGTCTATCGTATTATCGGTCCAGATCTCCAGCACCAGTTTCTCTTTGCCGGCGCCCTGGCCCGGTCCGCTGCTCTCGATAGTATAATTAGCGCGCGTTACCGGGGAGTATATCGCGTCGATGGACATCTCCTTGCTGGTACCCTCGCTGGTCACAATTATGCCAACGTTATCGCCGGTGCTGGCGGGCTGATATCCCTTATCCACCCTTACATTGAACTCGATATCCAGGTTGGCCTCGGGGGAATCCAGCGTGGCCAGGATTAGATCGCGATTGACGATTTCGAAGTCCAACGGGCTACTGGACTCAATATCCCCGGCCCGCACCTCTTTCCGGCCCTTGATCTTAAGTTTCATCTTGCCAGCCTCGGCAGATTTGGACAGTATCTTGATGCGGATATCACGGATATTGAAGAGGAATTCCAGAACATCCTCTTTCATGCTGGGTACGGTGTCGAACTCCTGCGTGATGCCCTCGATGAGAACTGAGGAGATAGCCGCGCCCGGCAGCGAGCTGAGCAGCACGCGCCTGATGCTGTTGCCTAAGATTACCCCGAAACCTTTCTCAACCGGTTCAACAACGAACCTGCCGTAATTATCCTGGTAATTGGTGCATTCAATTTTTGGTAAAGCTAATTGGACCAAAAATCCTCCTATCGGGAATAGAATTCCACGATCGCTTTCTCGTTGAAATTCGTTTTTGTTTCACCGCCAGCAGGCAGTGAAAGAACCTTGCCGGCCATGTTCTCTTTTTCCAGTGCCAGCCATGCCGGCACATCCTTATCCTCGATTTTTTCGACCAGTGTCTTATAGTATTCACTCTTGGTGCTTTCTTTGCGCCATTCGATTACATCACCGGCTTTTACCAGGCATGAAGGGACATCCGTCCTGCGCCCACTGAGCTTGATATGCCCATGACGGACTATTTGCCTGGCCTGACTGCGGGAATCGGCAAACCCCAGGCGGAATACCACGTTATCCAGCCTTCGCTCAAGCAAAACCAGCAGGTTATCTCCGGTGATGCCCTGCATACGCGACGCCTCGTCAAAAAAACGGCGGAACTGGCGCTCAAACGTGCCGTACGTGTACTTTGCCTTCTGTTTTTCCATTAGCTGCAGGCCGCGTTCCGATACCTTGGGACGGCGCTTCCTGCCCGCCGCATGCGGACCGGGAGGTGTATTCCTGCGTTCAAGAGCACACTTTGCAGTAAAGCACCTCTCGCCCTTCAGCATAAGCTTGGTGCCGGTGCGGCGGCATAGACGACAATAAGCTTCAATATATCTCGCCATATCTTATACCCGCCTTCGCTTTCTGGGCCTGCAGCCATTATGCGGCACAGGCGTAATGTCCCTTATCCCGGTCACCAGAATGCCCGTGGCCTGTATGGCCCTGATGGCAGCCTCACGTCCGCTGCCGGGACCGCGCACGAATACCTCTACCTGGCGCAACCCGTGTTCCTTGGCCTTGGCGGCAGCGCCCTGCCCGGCCATTTGCGCTGCGTACGGCGTGCCTTTGCGGGAACCCTTGAAGCCTGCCGTGCCCGAGCTGCCCCATGATATCACCCCACCTTTACCGTCAGTGAGTGTGATAATGGTATTGTTAAAAGTCGATGTTATAAAGGCTTTGCCTTCATGCACCAACTTGCGTTCGCGTTTCTTTGTTCTGACCTTTTTTTTCTGCGGCATATTACCTGGTTACTCCTTTATTTCTTGGTAGCGCCGCGCTTCTGTCCGCGCCCGGCGACCGTCTTCTTGGCTCCGCGCTTGGTTCGCGCATTGGTTCGGGTCCTCTGACCTCTCACCGGAAGGTTCCTCTTATGCCTTATACCTCGGCGGCTGCCGATCTCGATTAGCCGCTTGATATTCATGGTAACCTCTTTGCGGAGCTCACCCTCGACGCTGAATTCCTTATCTATCTTCTCACGGATGCGGCTGACTTCCTCATCCGTAAGGTCCTTGACTTTCTTGGCGGGATCTATCTTCAGCGCCGTCAATATTTTCTTGCTGCCGCTGGGGCCGATCCCATGAATATACTGGATGGAATACTGTACCTGCTTTTCCCTGGGTATATCTACACCTGCAATACGAGCCATGTTCTATTCTACTCCTGTGACTATCCCTGCCGCTGCTTATGCTTGGCAATTACGCAAATCACCCGCACAACGCCGCGGCGCCTGATTATTTTACATTTCTCACAACGTTTTTTAACTGAAGCTCTGACCTTCATTTCCGATATATCCTCGTTTTCTAAAAAAACCGCTTAATAATATAAGCCTTTATACACTTTATGTCAAAACAATCCGTGTTTTCTCACTTGAACCGGTAAGTTATCCTGCCCCTGGTCAGGTCATACGGTGAAAGCTCAACCAGCACCTTGTCCGCCGGCAGTATCCTGATGTAATGCCTGCGCATTTTCCCGGATATGTGAGCCAGCACCATGTGCCCGTTTGCCAGTTCCACCCTGAAAGTCGCGTTGGGCAATGATTCAGTCACGGTTCCTTCGACCTCGATAGCTTCTTTTTTATCCATATACTAATTCTATAACACGGTCAGGATTTCTGTTTCGTCATTCCTGATGGCTATGGTATGCTCAAAATGAGCCGACAGGCTGCCGTCAGCTGTATGCACCGTCCAACCGTTGGAATTGACGCGGGTTTTCCATCCGCCCCTGTTCACCATCGGCTCAAGCGCCATGGTCATCCCCGCTTTCAGCTTCAGGCCTTCGCACTTGCTGCCAAAGTTGGGTACCAGCGGGTCCTCGTGCATATCACGTCCAATTCCGTGGCCGGAATATTCCCTGACCACGCTGAAGCCCCTTGACTCAACATAGCCCTGTATGGCGGCGCCGATATCACCGAGAAAACCACCTTCACGGGCGGCATTTATGCCCTCCGTCAGGGATCCCCTGGTAACTTCCATCAGTTGGAGGGCATCCGGGCTGACTGTGCCGACACCCACGGTGACAGCGGCATCGCCCTGGAAACCCCGGTAAATAACGCCGAAATCCAATGAAACGATATCACCTTCCTTTAAAACCTTTTTGCCGGGTATGCCATGGACTACTTCATCATTGACCGAAACACAGACGCTGGCAGGGTAACCACGGTAACCTTTGAACGAAGCGCGGGCGGTATCCCACTTGCCCAATTCCTTTTCCGCGATTTCGTCCAGTTGCCTGGTTTTCAATCCCGGTTTCACTGCTTCGCTCATTTTCTGCAATACTATCGCTGTTATCCTGCCGGCCTGCCGCATGATTGCGATCTCTTCGGCCGATTTAATGATGGTCATTTATTTTTTCTGCTTCAATCCTTTAAGGAACTTGACGATATCCTTGCCTACTTCATCGATATGCTGGTTGCCGTTGCACCTGAACAGCCGGCTCTTTTTCTCATAGTAATCAAGCAGCGGCATGGTCTGACTGAAATACACCTTAAGGCGTTCCTTGATAGTCTCTTCCTTATCGTCAGCGCGCTGGTAAAGCTCTCCTTCGCATTTATCGCAAACACCTTCTTTCTTGGGCGGCTGGTTTTTCTGGTGAAACGGTGATTGGCAGGTACGGCAAACCCAGCGGCCGGTCAGCCTGTCCAGCAATATGCCTTCCGGTACCTCTATATATATGGCCTTCTCAATCGCTTTACCCTGCTTCTCAAGGGCCTCATCAAGGGCCCTGGCCTGTTCCAGCGTCCTGGGAAAGCCGTCAAATACGCAGCCGTTTTTGCAGTCATCCTTGGCCACCCTCTCGAGAATCATCTTGATGGTTATCTCGTCGGGCACCAGCTTGCCTGATTTCATAAAGGATTCCGCCTGTTTGCCCAGCTCGGTGCCGTTCTTGAGGGCGTGCCTGAACAGGTCACCCGAAGCAACGTGCGGCAAAGACATCTCTTTAACTATAATATCTGCCTGAGTACCCTTCCCGGCCCCGGGTGCTCCAAGCAATATAAAAAACATTATCGATTCCTCCTTACTTTAAGAAACCTTCATAGCGCCGCATGGTAAGCTGCGCTTCTATCTGCTTCATGGTATCCAGCGCCACACCCACGACGATGAGGATGGCCGTGCTGGACAGCGTCATCACTGATGCGTTAGTGATCTCCTTGGCGAAAAACGGCATGATGGCCACGATGGCCAGGAAAAGAGCGCCTCCCCACGTCAGCCGGTTGATAACACCGTTCAAATAGTCCGTGGTTGGCTTGCCCGGCCGCACTCCGGGAATGAACCCCCCCTGCCTTTGCAGGGTGCGTGCTAAGTCCATCTGTTCGAAAATGACCATGGTGTAAAAGAATGTGAACCCCACTACCAGCGCAAAATAAAATAACCAGTAAAATAGCCCGATCGGCAGCGGGGTACTGGGGTTGAACCATTCCACGATGGTATTGGCGAAATTAGGATCCTGGCCCGTTGGCGCAGCAAAATAGCTGGCAACCGTGCCGGGAAATATCATCAGTGACATGGCAAAAATCAGCGGGATCATGCCTGCCATATTGACCCGCAACGGGATATAGGTGGAGCCCCCCTGCCTGTACATCTTGCCGCCCCTGAAAGCAGTGCGCGCATATTGTACCGGTATGCGGCGGTGCCCCTCGGTGAAAATCACGATCAAAACAACCGTAGCCAGGGCCAATAATATAAATACACCGACGCCTGCCCAATTATCCTTGGCAATCATGCCCCGCCCTACCTGTTCCGGCAGGCCAGCGATGATGCCGCCGAAGATAATGATGGATACGCCGTTGCCGATGCCCCGCTCCGTGATAAGCTCGCCCAACCAGACACACACCATGGTGCCCGCGGTCAGCGAGGCGATAATGGCCACTGTCTCAAGCGGTCCCGCCGGCAATACACCGCCCTGGCTGCGCAGCAACTGCAATTGAGCAAAACCCTGCAATGCCGCCAGTGGCACAGTGAGCCAGTGGGTTATCTGGTTTATCCTGTTGCGGCCGGCCTCGCCTTCCTCTGAGAGCCTGCGCAGGGCAGGTATCACAGGAACAAGTAGCTGCATGATGATGGACGACGTTATATAAGGATACACACCCATGGCAGCTACGCTGAAATATCTCATGGCGCCGCCGCTGAACAGGTCAAGCATGCCCAGTAACTGGCTGCGGTCGAAAATCTTCTGCAGCGCGGCCAAATCCACGCCCGGAATGGGTATATGGGCAATAAAGCGGAAAACAATCAGCATGGCCAGCGTAAAAATTAATTTCTGCCTCAGGTCGGGCAATGAGAACGCGTCCACCATTGCCTGTATCAGGCGGGGCCTTGATTGTGTCTGCGGCATGTTAGATCTCCTCTACCTTACCACCGGCTGCTTCTATCTTGCTTTTCGCAGTTGCCGAAAACTTATTGGCTTTAACTGTAAGGGGCCTGTCTAGCTCGCCGCTGCCGAGTATCTTAACCGGCAGCCTGGCAATTTTCACCAGCCCTGACTCCATCAGTGCTTCCCTGCTTACCTCGGCATTGGCATCGAACAGCCTTAAATCACCGACGTTGACCAGGCTGTACTCAATTTTGGCGACGTTGGTAAATCCCCTGGTCCAGGGCAGCCTCTTGATAATCGGCAGCTGGCCGCCTTCAAAACCCGGGCGCAGATCCCTGCCTGACCTGGATTTCTGGCCTTTGCATCCCCGTGTAGAAAATGTGCCGTGCCCGCTGCCGTCTCCGCAGCCCACACGCTTCTTTTTATGTTTTGCTCCTGCCGGAGGCTTTAAATTACTTTGATCCATGTTCTTTCTCTTCAATCTCAAGCATATGATTAACTTTGGCAATCATGCCCCTGATGACAGGGGTATCTTCCTTCTCGACCACTTCATTGAGTCTGTGAAAGCCAAGCGCCTTCAAGGTCCGCTTCTGGTCGCCCGCGTATCCGATATCGCTTTTTATCCACTTGATGCGTATTTTAGCCACTTGCCTAAATCTCCTCGTCTCCCGGCAAACCCTTCCTCCGCCGCACGGTTTCTTTAAAGTCCCTGAGGTTAGCCAGGGCAAGAACTGTCGCTTTGGTAACGTTTACGGGGTTGGCGCAACCCAGAGACTTGGTCAGGATATCCCTGACGCCAGCGGCCTCCACCACGGCTCGCACGCCCCCGCCGGCGATCACGCCTGTACCTGGAGATGCCGGCTTGAGCAACACCCTTGCTGCCCCAAATTTGGAGAGGCTTTCATGCGGGATTGTGCCGCCCATGAAAACCACGCTGATGACATTCTTCTTGGCGGACACGCCGGCCTTGCGGATGGCCTCAGGGACTTCCCTGGCCTTCCCCAGTCCTACGCCCACATGTCCTTTGCCGTCGCCGACAACTACCAGAGCGCGGAAATGCATGTTTTTGCCGCCTTTTACGACCTTGGTAACGCGGTCGAGCGACACCAGCTTTTCGGTGAATTCCATATCACTGATATCGACCCGTGGCATAATGGTATGTACTTTCGTCGCTGCTTTCATACTCAAATCCTCAGAATTTTAACCCTGCTTTACGTGCTGCCTCGGCCAGGGCTTTGACCCTGCCGTGGTATTTATAGCCCAGCTCAGCCCCGATCAACTCGGCTACCTGTGTCTTATTTTTACCCTTCAGCTGGTCTTTTATTCCCTCGTTCAAGCTGCTGGCTGACGTCATAGTATTTCCGCTTGTGTCGTCGATAATCTGGGCATAAATATTGCTCAAGCTACGGAATACACAAAGCCTCGGCTGTTCGGCCGTGCCTGTAACCGTGGCCCTGATGCGGGCATGGCGCCTCTTCCTTGCTATATTAGAACTTACTTTAGGCATTCTTATTTCCCTTTCGTAGCGGTTTTACCAGCCTTACCGGGCTTCAGGCGGAGCTTTTCTCCGGCATATTTGACACCCTTACCCTTGTAAGCGTCAGGGATACGTATGCGCCTGATTTCGGCTGCTGTCTCACCTACGAGTTCTTTATCAATACCAGCTATGCGTATTTTGGTATTGCCATCCACAGTTATGTCTATGCCCTTGGGCGCGTCGAATTCCACCGGGTGGCTATAGCCTATCTGCAGGGTCAGCTTATCCCCGGTTTTCTGCGCCCTGTATCCGACGCCGGACAGCTCGAGATTTTTCTCGAATCCCTTGGTTACACCGTCTACCATATTGGCCAGCAGCGACCTGCTCAATCCGTGTAGAGCGCGGTGCTGGCGGTTATCGGTTGGGCGCGAAACAATCAACTTTCCGCTTTCCTCCTTGATATTGATATCGGGGTGGAATTCGCGGGTCAATTTGCCTTTGCTTCCTTCCACTGTAACTTCGCTGCCTTTGATCTTCACCTTAACTCCGGCAGGCACCGTTACAGGCATCCGTCCTATACGAGACACAGGTTCACCTCTCTGACTTCAATTACCATACATAACATAGAACTTCACCGCCAAGGTTCTTTTTCCATGCTTCCTGACCGGTCAGCAGTCCCTTGGAAGTGGAAATAATCGCGATACCGAGTCCGCCGAAGACCCTGGGGATCTCTCCTTTGCCTTTATAAATCCTGAGCCCAGGTTTGCTCACGCGCTCAAGGCCGATGAAGGCAGGCTGCTTATCGATATATTTAAGCGTAATCTTAATCATGCGCTGTGGTTCGCCTTTAATAATGGCATAATCCGCGATAAAACCCTCATCTTTGAGGATCTTAGCAATCGGGATTTTCATTTTAGAGGCAGGTATCATCACGCTGTCATGGCGTGCCATGGCAGCATTACGTACCCGGGTCAACAAATCAGCAATCGGATCAGTAACCATTAATAAACAACTCCGCTAATAATTTTACCAGCTCGATTTCCGTACGCCGGGCAGCTCACCATTCAGGGCCAGTGCGCGGAAGCAGATACGGCACATGCCAAATTTGCGCATATATGCCCTCGGCCTGCCGCACAACCTGCAACGGTTATGCTGCTGTACCTTAAATTTCGCCGGCCGGTTCGCCTTATTTATTTTGCATAATTTCGCCATATTTAAACCCTACTAATTTTTCTTGAACGGCATGCCGATTGCCTCAAGCAGGCGTCTGCCGTCCTCGTCCGTTTTCGCCGATGTAACAATCGTTATCTCAATTCCCCTGGTCTTGTCCACTTTATCGTATTCAATCTCGGGGAACACGATCTGCTCTTTCATTCCCAGGCTGTAATTGCCCTGGCCGTCGAAGGCATCCCGCGACACGCCCTGGAAATCGCGTATCCTAGGAAGGACTACACTAACTAATTTATCCAGGAATTCGTACATCCTTTTATTCCGCAGGGTGACCATAATGCCGATAGGAGTACCCTCTCGCAGCTTGAAGGCCGCGATGGACTTCTTGGCCTTGGTAACCACGGCATGCTGTCCTGCGATGGTGGTCAAATCCTTTCCGGCCGCTTCCATAGCCTTGGGGTTGGCCAGCGATTCGCCCATGCCGAGATTCAGAACTATCTTGTTTACCCGCGGCACTTCCATAATATTTTTATAGCCGAACTTCTTAATCAGTTGCGGCACGATTTCCTTGGTATATCTTTCTTTAAGCCTTACCATTATCGGGTTACCTCAATTTAATCGATGATTTCGGAGCAGCTATGGCAATACCTGGCCTTATTGCCATCTTCGAGAGCACGGTATCCCACGCGCGCCGGTTTATTACATTTGTTGCAGATTATCATCACGTTGGAGATATCGATAGGCGCCTCGAGCTCTATGATACCTGCCTGCCTGGTTTTGCCCTTGGTCTTGGAATGCCGCTTTATCATGTTAAAGCCTTCCACGATCACTTTATCTTTATCAGGCAGGGCTTTGCGTACCTTGCCCTTCTTACCCCGGTCCTTGCCGGCTATGATAAGCACATTATCGTTCTTCTTAATCTTCATCTCAGAGCACCTCTGGAGCGAGGGAAATTATCTTCATAAAATTCTTGTCCCTTAATTCCCTGGCGACCGGTCCGAAAATTCGGGTCCCCTTGGGGTTGCCTTTATCATCCAGTATCACGGCGGCGTTATCGTCAAAACGCACATAAGAGCCATCCGGCCGGTGGTGATGCTGGGCTATTCTCACGATAACAGCCTTGACCACGTCGCCTTTCTTAACTACGCCGCCGGGGATAGCACGCTTGACGCTGCAGGTGATGACATCACCAACCGAAGCATAGCGCCTGCGGGTGCCGCCGGGCACGCCTATGCACATCACCTGACGCGCACCCGTGTTATCCGCAACTTTTAGTCTGGTTAACGTCTGAATCACTTCAGTTCTCCTGGTTTGCCTGTGCCAAATCGTCCTTTAAGACACCGACTATATCAGCTTTCTGAATTATTTCCACGATCCGCCAATTTTTATCCTTGGACAGGGGCCTGGTTTCAACGATTTTCACCACGTCACCGATATTACAGGCGTTATCCTCATCATGGGCCTTGAAGCTGGAGGAATGCCTGACAACCTTGTGGTATAGCGGGTGCCTGCGCAGGTTATCCACCCGCACGACGACCGTCTTTTGCATCTTATTGCTGGTTACTCTGCCGATCCTTATTTTCCGGTTTTTTTCCATTTTTTACTTCTTGCCAAGCTCCCTCTCGCGTATTATGGTGTTTATCCTGGCGATCCTTTTTCTTACCTTGGGCAATTCGCGGTGGTTGACCAGTTGCCTGGTTGCCAGCTTGAAACGCAGGTTAAACAGCTCCTGGTGAGCTTCCTCCAATTTTTTTTGCAGTTCGGCGTCACCTAACGCCTTGATCTCAGTGAGTTTCACCTTTTACCTCTTCTTTGAGAGTTTCACGTATTACGAACCTGGTTTTGATCGGCAATTTATGTGCTGCCAGGGTAAGCGCTTCTTTAGCCGATATTTCCTTGATGCCGCCGATTTCAAACAGCATCCTGCCCGGTTTTACCACTGCTACCCAGTGGTCGACAGCGCCTTTACCGCTACCCATCCGGGTCTCGGCCGGCTTCTTGGTGACCGATTTATCCGGGAATATCCGTATCCACACCTGCCCGCCGCGGCGCAGGTAACGCACAATAACGCGTCTTGCGGCCTCGATTTGCCTTGACGTAATCCAGTGACCTTCCTCTGCCTGCATACCGAAGTCACCGAAGGTAATCGTATTGCCGGATTGTGCCTTGCCACGCAGGTGGCCCCTGTGGCACTTACGATACTTCACTCGTTTCGGTTGTAACACTTTCTCTCCTTACTTCAGGAATAATGTTGCCTTTGTAAATCCATACCTTGACGCCAATGTTGCCCATGGTTGTGTGTGCGTCAGCCACACCATAATCGATATCCGCACAAAGCGTGTGCAGCGGCAACTGCCCTTCACGGACAGTTTCACGCCTGGCAATTTCAGCGCCTCCCAATCTGCCGGCGCAGCATATCCTGACACCCTTGGCGCCGGCCTGCCTGGTCTTGAAAGCCGCCTGTTTCATGGCGCGCCTGAAAGCCACGCGCCTTTCCAGCGAATCTGCGATATTGCGTGCCACCAGCGCCGCCTCGGTTTCAGGCTGCTCAACTTCTTTAATGGACAATTTGACTTTCTTGCCGCAGAGTTTCTCCAGCTGCGAACGCAATTCTTCGGCACGCTGGCCTCCCCGGCCAATAACGATGCCCGGACGGGCGGTGAAAATCGTCACAACTATATCATTCCCCTGCCGGTCGAGCTCAACTCTGGCCACTGCGCCCTCGCGCAGCCTTCGCTTTATCTCGCTGCGCAGCTTGAGATCATCATGCAGTGTTTCCAGGTAATGCTTCTCATTAAACCACTTGGCCTTCCAGCCGCGTATTATGCCGATTCTGAAACCGTAGGGGTGAACTTTATGTCCCAATTATTTTCCCTCCTCGGAAACGAAAACCTTGATATGCGAAGCACGCTTCAATATAGGGCTGAAACGGCCCCGGGATTGTGGCCTGTATCTCTTCAGCGTGCGTGCTTCATCGGCCACTATATAAACAACCTTCAGTTCAGCTGGATCCAGTTGGTAGTTATTTTCCGCGTTGGCAGAGGCGGATCTAATAACCTTTGCAATAACTTTGGCCGCAGGGGTGGGCGTGAACTTAAGTATATTAAGCGCATCTGCAACTTTTTTGCCACGCACCATATCCACCACAAGCCGCATCTTGCGGGGCGGTATTCCGATATCTTTAGCTATTGCTCCAACTCTCATTTCTTACCTGCTTATTTCTTCTTGACGGGCGCTGCCACTGTAGCTTTGCCGACATGGCCGCGGAACGTCCGTGTCATGGCGAATTCGCCCAGCTTATGCCCGACCATATTTTCAGTTATAAAAATCGGCACATGCCGCCTGCCGTCATGCACGCCGATTGTGTGGCCGAGCATTTCGGGCATTATGGTAGAAGACCTCGCCCAGGTCTTGATTACCTGCTTCTCACCCTTTTTATTAAGCGCTTCAATTTTTTTCAGCAGCTTGGGATGACAGTACGGGCCCTTTCTCGCTGAACGTGACATACTTAATTTACCTCTTTATTTCGCGGCGTAGCGGCGCCTTACGATCAATTTATCGGATACTTTGCCCACGCGTGTCCTATGTCCCAAGGCCGGCTTGCCCTGTGGTGTCTTGGGATGCATACCGCGCGGTGACCGGCCTTCGCCGCCGCCATGCGGATGATCACGTGGGCTCATAGCGGAACCTCTTACCTTGGGCCGTCGTCCCAGCAAGCGTACCCGTCCTGCTTTACCGTGTTTAATATTCTGGTGGTCCAGGTTTCCTACCTGCCCGATGGTAGCCCTGCATTCATTCATAAAGCGGCGTACTTCGCCGGAAGGCAGGCGGACCATCGTATATTTATCTTCCCTGCCCAGTATCTGGGCCGAGGTGCCCGCGCTCCTGACGATCTGGCCACCCTTGTTGGGTTCAAATTCCAGGTTATGCACTGCGGTACCTGCGGGGATGAGTCCCAGGGGCAGGTTATTGCCCGGCTTGACCTCAGCGTTTTCCCCGGCCTGAACAGTGTCGCCAACACCCAGGCCGAGCGGGCAAAGCATATAGCGCTTCTCGCCGTCAGCATAAAAGATCAAGGCGATGCGTGCCGTGCGGCCGGGATCATATTCAATAGCGGCCACTTTCCCGGGTACTCCGAGCTTATCCCGCTTGAAGTCAATAATGCGTGTCTTCTGTTTAGCGCCGCCACCCCTGTGGCGCGTTGTTATCACGCCCCTGCTGTTTCTACCCGCTTTCCTTTTCTTGGGTACCAGCAGAGCTTTTTCCGGCACCGTTTTGGTGATATCTTCAAACGATATCTTTACCATTCCACGGCGCCCGGGGGATGTAGGGCGAAATGTCTTTAAAGCCAAATCTAATTACTCCTACATTATTAAGCGTGGCGTCTTTGCCATCGGCTCTTCCTCAGAAGCTTGCGATGCTTGTGTTTCGCCATCTTTTTTTTGCGTTTCTTTATAACAGAACCCAATTTATACTCCTGTTATCTTACACTCCCTCAAAGAACTGTATTTTGTCGCCTTCTTTGAGTGTAACAATCGCTTTCTTCCATGAAGGGTGGGCTACCGCCCTCCTGCCCATGCGTTTGACTTCGCCGGGCACCCTGATCATGTTAACGCCCACCACCCCCACGTTAAAGGCCTTCTCAACGGCCTCCCTTACCTGGTCCTTGTTAGCTCTTTTATCAACTTCAAAAACATATTTGTTGCCTTCAGAGAGCCTGGTGCTCTTTTCTGTTACCAGGGGCCTGCGTAAAACTTCATATAAATTCATCTTGCTAATAATCCTCTCGGAGCCTTAGGCTGCCTTCCCCTTGCTTTTCGCCTCTTTCTTGTCCCAAAGATCTTCAATACGTCGAACGGCATCAACGTCGAGAACCAGCACTTTATAGGAAAGCAGGTCTGCCACATTGAGCATCGCAACCGAGGTGGTTTTGACGCCCGTCAGGTTTGAGCTCGCCATCGTTATGTAATCGTTGCCCAGCGCAACGCCGATGATGGCTGTATTATCAATGCCCAGGGCATCCAGTATCTCCGACATGAATTTAGTTTTAGGCTCGCTGAGCTCCAACTTCTTTAAAATCTTGATCTCACCATCGCGCATTTTGCCGGAAAGCACACTGCGCAGGGCCAACCGGCGCATTTTTTTAGGCATGTCCTGCCGGTAGCTCCTGGGATGCGGGCCGAATACGACTCCGCCGCCTTTCATCAGAGGCGAACTCGCCCCGCCGCGCCTGGCCCGGCCGGTATGTTTCTGCGCATACTGCTTCTTGGTGCTCCTGCTGACATCCGAGCGCGTTTGCGTATCGGCAGTGCCCTGACGGCGGTTGGCTAACTGCATCAGCAGCGCCTGGTGTACGACCGCCTCATTGACGGCCTGGCCAAACACGTAATCGCTGACCTTGATCTTGCCTGCTTTTTCGCCTTTTAAATCAAATACTTCTAATTCCACTGTAATAACCTTTTACGATGCTTTCTCGATCAACAGTATCCCGCCTTTAGCGCCAGGAACTGCACCTTTCAGCAGCACAACATTCTTAGCGGTGTCGACCTCGACCACTTCGAGGTTAAGTGCGGTTACCTTGCGGGCGCCCATATGGCCGGCCATGCGTAATCCCTTGAAAACCCGGCCCGGGGTGGTGGTGGAACCTATGGAACCGGGCGCACGGTGCCTGTCGGATTGGCCGTGCGTCTTCGGTCCACCCTTGAAATGATACCTCTTTACGCCCCCGGCAAATCCCTTGCCCTTTGAGACACCTTCGATTTGGACGATATCTCCGGCTTTGAACATCCCGGCATCGATTTTTTGCCCGACCTGGTAATCTTTCACATCGTCAAGGCGGAATTCGCGGAGGTACCTGTAATTACCGTTCTCCTTGAGATGTCCCTTCTCAGCCTTGTTGAGCTTCTTGGATTCACCAAATCCTATCTGGACAGCATTATACTTGTCCTTCTCGATGGTCTTGACCTGTGTAACGCAGCAGGGACCCGCTTCGATAGCCGTGACGGCTATCTCCACGTTTTCCCTATATAACTGTGTCATTCCGATTTTTCTACCAAGTATGCCAGCCATATCTTAAATTCCTACAATCTAATATCAATTTCCACGCCTGACGGCAATTGCAATTGCGTCAAAGCGTCAATCGTCTTAGTAGTCGGCCCGACTATATCGATCAGCCTTTTGTGAGTGCGTATTTCAAACTGCTCACGGGAATCCTTATCAATAAAACTTGACCTGATTACGCAAAATTTCTCAATCCTGGTCGGCAGCGGCACCGGGCCTATCACTTCGGCGCCTGATTTAATGGCAGTGTCGATAATCTGCCCGACTGACTGGTCGACCAACCTGTGATCGTATCCCCGCAATTTAATTCTTATCTTCTGCTTGGTCATTTACCTACCCTTTGATTTAGCTAACATTTCTTCACGTATACTGGCGGGCACTTCACTGTACTGCTGGAATTCCATCGAAGAAGTAGCCCTGCCCTGTGTCAGCGACCTTAATGTAGTTGCATAGCCGAAGGATTCCGCCAGCGGTATAAAGCAGTGGATAACGCAGGTCTCGCCGTGCGTTTCAATTCCCTGTATCTGCCCGCGCCTCGAATTCAAGTCCCCGATGACTTCACCCATAAAAGAGGACGGCGTAACGCATTCAAGGCGCATAATGGGTTCCAGGATAACCGGCTTGGCTTTGGTGACACCCTCTTTGAGGGCTATCGAACCGGCCATCTTGAATGCCATCTCCGAGGAATCGACGTCGTGTTCACTACCGTCGAAAACCGATACCTTAATATCGACGAGCGGGTATCCGCTCACACCGCCGGTGTCAAGCGCTTCACGCACACCTGCTTCGATAGCCGGTATGTACTGCCTTGAGATATCGCCGCCGCGGACGGCGTTAACAAATATAAATCCGCTGTTGCGCTCACCCGGCTCGATCTTAAGCCAGCAGTGTCCGTACTGCCCGTGACCGCCCGTCTGCCGGATGAAGCGGCCTTCAGCCTCGACCGGGATGGTAATAGTTTCCTTATATGCTACCTGCGGATTCCCTACGCTGACCTGCACTCCGAACTCTCTCATCATACGGTCGATAAGGACCTCGAGGTGCAATTCACCCATGCCCGATATAATCGTCTGGCCAGTCTCCTCGTTGGTTCGGATCTTGAAGGTGGGGTCCTCTTCGGCCAGCTTTCCCATGGCATCGCCTAATTTATCCTGGTCAGCCTTGCTCTTGGGCTCAACCGCCATGGAGATCACCGGCTCGGGAAACTTTATATCCTCCAGCAAGACAGACTGCCCTGCCCCGCAGAGCGTGTCACCTGTGAAGGTGTTCTTCAGGCCGAGGGTCGCGGCGATGCACCCGGTATCCACCTCGTCTATCTCCTCCCGCTTATTAGCGTGCATAAGGAGCAGCCGTCCCAGCCTTTCCCTGTTTTGTCTGCTGGCATTGTATATCTGGGCGCCTACCTTGATGCTGCCCGAGTATACCCTGAAATAGACCAGTCTGCCGACAAAAGGATCGGACACTACTTTAAATGCCAGAGCTGTAAAGGGAGCATCATCACTGGCCGGGCGCGTTACTTCCTCGCCGGTTTCGGTATCCATAACCTTGAGCGGCGGCTTATCCAGCGGTGAAGGCAGGTAATCTACGACGGCATCCAGCACCAGCTGGATACCTTTATTACGCAGTGCGCTGCCGCACACGATAGGCACGATCCTGTTTGCGATCGTAAGCCGTCTCAGCGCTGCCGTGATATCCTCTTCACTTATCTCGCGGTTATCGACATATTTGAGCATAAGCTGGTCGTCTTGCTCCGCCAGCCTCTCGATCATATCGTGCCTGGCCTGTTCTACCATTTCTCTCAAATCCAGCGGGATTTCGATTTCCGAGGGGTCTTCGGTTACCTCATCGGGAAAAGACCAGGCCTTTTTTCTCACAAGGTCAACCACACCGCTGAAAAGGCTCTCCTTTCCGATCGGCAACTGTATCATTACGGTTTTGGCCTTAAGGCGCTCTTCTATCATACCGATGGTACGCTCATAATCTGCGCCCACCCTGTCCATCTTGTTGATGAAGCATATCCGCGGCACGCCGTACTTATCGGCCTGTCGCCAAACGGTTTCAGACTGCGCTTCGACGCCGGCTACCGCGTCCAGCACCACCACTCCGCCGTCCAGCACACGCAGGCTGCGTTCCACTTCAGCTGTGAAATCTACATGGCCCGGGGTATCAATAATATTAATCCGTCTTTCGTTCCAGTGACAGGTGGTAGCCGCGGAGGTTATGGTGATGCCGCGTTCCCTTTCCTGTACCATCCAGTCCATGACAGCGGTGCCGTCATGCACCTCTCCGACTTTATATGTCCTGCCCGTATAGAAAAGTATCCGCTCAGTAGTCGTGGTTTTACCGGCATCGATATGAGCGATGATGCCGATATTCCGGACATGATCCAGCTGAAATGATCTTGCCACTTTATTAACAGCCTGGCCTGATTTTGGCCGGGATTCCTTTATTCCAGTTGTTACCATCTGTAGTGTGCAAACGCCTTGTTGGCCTCAGCCATCTTATGGGTATCCTGTCTCTTTTTAATGGTATTGCCCTGCCCCTGGGCAGCATCCATCAATTCTGCGGCCAGCCTTTCAGCCATCGACCTGCCGCTGCGGTCCCTTGCATAAGTAATGATCCACTTGGTCGCCAGGAACTCGCCGCGTTCAGGGCTGACCTCAATGGGCACCTGGTAAGTAGCACCGCCCACGCGCCTTGATTTGACCTGCAGCATGGGGGTGGCATTTTTCATAGCCTGCTCAAAAATTTGGAGGGGCTCCGTCTTCATCTGTTTGGTTATGCGCTCAAAGGCATCGTAAACAATGCCCTGGGCCGTCGATTTCTTGCCCTTATACATTATCTTATTGATAAACCTGGCAACCACCGCGCTCCCATATTTCGGGTCCGGGCTGACTTCCTTGTTAACAAATTTGGCTCGCCTTGACATATTATCTCCCCGTTAAACTGGGCTGGCCACAGCAGTTTTCTTGGGCGCCTTGGCGCCGTATTTGCTGCGTCCCTGCCTGCGCTTGTCGACACCCGCAGCATCAAGCGTGCCGCGGATAATATGGTAGCGAACGCCCGGCAGGTCTTTTACCCTGCCGCCGCGGATGAGTACGACCGAGTGTTCCTGGAGATTATGCCCTTCGCCCGGGATATATGCCGTGACCTCGATGTGGTTGGTCAGCCTTACGCGGGCTATTTTACGCAGCGCCGAGTTCGGCTTTTTGGGGGTCATGGTTTTAACCTGCACACAGACCCCGCGCTTCTGGGGTGAACATACACCTTTGCGCGATTTGTTTTTCAGCGTATTGTATATCACCTGCAACGCGGGAGACTTGGTCTTCCTGCCCACCTTGCGGCGGCCTTTTCTGACCAGCTGGTTTACTGTCGGCATACTAATCTCTTCCTCATATTTTTATTATCAAATTTTCGGCAAATTAAAAAGCCGCTAAGTTGTCCCCGGACTACTTCCCGATCTGGCACACATCCCGGGTCAACCAGCCGGCTTATTAACTATCCAGGTAATGCATAGCCTGCGCTAAACGTACTAATATTAGCGCAAGTTTGCAACAAATGGAAATATTATCACATCTATTCAATCTCTGTCAACAACATGACTTTTCC
Organism: Chloroflexota bacterium; assembly: GCA_026389715.1. GTDB lineage: Bacteria > Chloroflexota > Dehalococcoidia > GIF9 > UBA5629 > CAIMUM01. Next base: position 19,073 of record JAPLHK010000053.1, on the reverse strand, counting down.
ATGACTTTCCCCGCCGCTGATATCCGTCATCAAGGCGAGTATAGCCGGCCTGTTGTCCCACAGAACAGATATTGTCCGTATCTCTACCCGTTTTACCGATCCGTCCCTGTCTACAAACCTGAAAGAGTATACGGGTTCTACGCTTTGACCGCTGAGCCTTGCCGTGTAACGCTCCATTACCATTTCCAGGTCCGGCGGGTAGACGAATTCGCTGAAACGCCTGTCGGCAAGCTCATCGGGCGTATATTGGACCAGTTCAAAGCTCCGTTTATTGGCAAACTTTATCTTCGCGTCCTGCATGATGAAAATTGCTTCTCCTGCACTTTCAATGAGTGACCTGTATTTCTCCTCCGATTCCCGGAGGGCGGCCTCCGCTATTTTCCGTTCAGTGATGTCCCTTCCGATGCCGGAGATTATCTTGCGGCCTGCTACCTGCAAAGGGATAACGGTCAGTTCCAGCACCTTTATCTTGCCCCAGACGTAATAATCCCGCTCGACCGTACCTCCCGACTCCCATATTTTGCGAAGGCGCTCGAACCACCCGTCATCCAGGTAAGGAGGCAGCGTGTCCCGCACGTTCATGGCCAGTAACTCTTCCCGCGTGCATTCAAGGAAGGCCAGGGCGGCGTCATTGCCGTCTATATAATTGCCCTCGCTGTCGATGACCATAATTGGATTGGAGGTCCTGGCAAACAGCGTACGGTAGCGTTCCTCGCTCTCAATCAATTCCTCCCTGCCGCTGACATGTGCTATAAAAGTGCCCAGCACCGCGCAGATAGCCTCAATGGCATTACGCGCGGTAACCGGTATCTCCTCAAAAACATGTGAGGCGATGTTGAGGCAGGCCACGGTCTTACCGCCGTGTATTATCGGTACGATGCCAATGCCTTTAAGGCCTTCTTTCCCGCGCACTTCGTCTAATGTCTTATCCAGTTCGCCGTACCTGCCGAAAATGCTTTTGCCCTCCATCACCGATTTACCGCTGGTTTCAGCAGCGCTGTGATAGGAAACCAACTTTACGAAATCTTCGCTTAACCCCCTTGCGCAGACCAGTTTAAATCCTCCCGCAACCGGGTCGGCTATGTAGATGCCGCCGCTGTCCATGCCCGATACCGTGATGGCCGTCTCGAGGCACAGGTTCAAGGCTTCATCCATAGACTCGATGCCGTTGAGCGAAATGGCCAGGTCCCTCTGCACCCGCATTTCTTCCTGTGCCTTTTTACGTTCGGCCACTTCCTGCTTGAGTCTCTCACCCAGCGATTCGAGGTGGGCTGACCTTTCGTAGACCTGCTTGAGCAGATTCTGCCGTTGCCTGCTCAATTCATCCTTAAGCCCGGCATGCTCCAATATCACCTGTAAGTGCCCGGTGATTCTTTCTACCGCCTCCACGGTTTCTTTCGTGACTCCGTTTACGCGGGGACTGGCAAGCTGGATGTATCCGGCTTCCCGCCCTTCCAGCCGGACCGGTATAAGAGCAATTGAATTAAACCCGTAAGAGTTACAGGCGCCGGCAACCAGTTCCTTCAAATTGCCGCTAAGCCCGCTTTCCAGAGCGCTGACGTCCGCCAGGTATACAGAGCCACTGTCTTTGCTATACACGCCCGGTCCCATTTCCGGAAGGACGAAAATGCTCTCTATGAAAGCCTGTGTCACGGTATGCCCGCTGTCCCAAAGCCCCGGACTATGTTCGCTGACAGCTTTCATCACGCTGCCCTTATAGCGGTCAAGTACGAGGATTTGTACCGATGCGCAACCGCTGAATTCGCGGATCAACCCGACCGATTCATCCAGAAGCGCCTGGGGAGAAGTCTGCAGAAGCGCGGCCGCATAATAGCGGCGCAGCAATTCAACTGCATTTTCCTTCTCGAATAACTGCGTTACATCCTCAACCAGCAGGCTCATTCCCTCATATTTTTTCCTGCGTGAAATATATGGCCTGAGCTCCAGGTTCCAGTAGCGTGTCCCGCCTTTGTTTACCGGCATTGCCCGCATGGTCACCGTCTGCCGCGATTCTTTAGCGCGGGCAAACAGCTCCCTGAATTCATCCTTCTGCCCCCACGATCCCCATAATGTGTTTTTCCGCAGCTTCCTTCCCACCAGCTTCCTTACAGTCCGCCCCGACAGTTCCGCGAAACGCGCGTTACAGTAGGTAATGGCGCCGTACCGGTCGAATATGCAGACGCCTGAGCTTAAGCTGCCAAGCAGTTCACTGGCATGTTGCGCTTCCAACTGCGGTTTCCCCCCGGCCCCATATCCCTGCGTCGCCCTGCTTTTCCTCAATACAGGCTTTGCACCGATACCGGCAAGGCTGGCCTGCTGCCCTTTATTTCTCGTTTTGTTCCCTCATCATGTTTACGTGATTCAGCTTACCCTGCACGGTTCACCCGCTATGCATGAACAGCTATTTATACTCTTTTCAGCTATGGAGTGTCAACGCTTTCCGGCAAATCATGCGATAATTAAAGTCAAGGTTAAACCGGTATGCTTAAGATTGACGATACCTTATTTCATAACGTGGTGAAGCCGGCCAGGTACACCGGGGGTGAGTGGAATTCGTTGCCGAAAGACTGGGAAGCGGCCTCGCTGCGCGTGGCGCTGGCCTTCCCCGATATCTACGAGGTGGGCATGTCCAATATGGCCATACCTATACTCTACGAGCAGCTAAATTCCCTGCCGGGCGTGCTGGCTGAGCGTACCTACGCGCCCTAGCCTGACATGGAAGAGCAGTTGCGCCGCAATAACCTTCCTTTATTCACACTCGAAACCCGCCGCCCGCTGCGCTATTTCGATATCATCGGCTTCTCGCTTGGCTATGAATTAAGCTGCACCACAGTACTTAACATGCTCGACCTCGCGGGCATACCCGTTTTCAGCCGGGACCGCGACGGCTCTTACCCTCTGGTGATGGCGGGCGGAAGCTGCGCTATGAACCCCGAACCTCTATCAGACTTCATCGACGTTTTCTTCGCCGGCGAAGCGGAAGAGGCGATAGCCGGGCTCGCTCAAACCATGCAGTCCTGCAAAAAGGAGCGCGGGGAATTGCTGCGCAGGCTTGCTCACCTGCCCGGCTTTTATATTCCGCGTTTCTACTCTCCTGCTTACCTGGCGGACAACACGCTGGCAGCCCCACCTCCTGCCGATGGCAATGCGCCGGACACAATCGAGCGGGTCATAGCGGAGCGGCTCAAGCCTGTTGTCAGGCCGGTCGTACCCTATATCGAAGTTATCCATGACCGCGCCGCCGTTGAGATACAGCGCGGCTGCACCCGAGGTTGCCGCTTCTGCCAGGCCGGGACCCTGTATCGTCCTGTCCGTGAACTGCCCGAGGAGCAGGTGATTAAAGCTGCCGGCTGCCTGGTAGATAACTGCGGCTATAATACCCTGGCTCTCGTCTCCCTCAGTTCAGGAGATTACAGCAGCATAAGCCACCTGGTCGCCAGCCTGGCCGGCAAATACGCCCGCCGGGGCCTTTCCCTCTCTCTTCCCAGCCTGCGCCTGGATAAATCATCCATCGAGCTGATGGGCTCCCTTCCATCCGGCCGCAAGGCCACGCTGACCTTTGCTCCTGAGGCCGGCAGTGAACGATTGCGGGCGGCTGTCAATAAATGGATGCCCCAGCAGGACATGATGGAAACCTTCGCCGCCGCTTTTGAAAAAGACTGGATGAACCTCAAGCTTTATTTTATGGTAGGCCTGCCTACTGAGACCATGGATGATGTGCGGGATATCGCCAGCCTTATAGACTCAGTCAGCCGGCTGGGCAAATCCATCCGCAGCAGGCCGCCCCGTGTGCGCGTATCAGTCTCATCCTTCGTGCCCAAGCCCCATACACCCTGCCAATGGTCGGCGCAGGATAAAGAGGAGACGCTCAACGAAAAGCACGCCCTGCTGCATAACCAGTTGCGCCGCAGTGGTGTTCAGCTATCCTGGCACGATCCAAAAATCAGCTTTCTGGAAGCCGTCCTGGCGCGCGGCGACAGGCGCCTGGGAGCGGTTATCTACACCGCGTGGAAAAAAGGCTGCCGGTTGGATACCTGGAACGAGTTCTTCGATTTCACCAGGTGGCAGCAGGCTTTCGCTGAATGCGGCATTGACCCAGCCTTCTACGCGCACCGTGAGCGCGACACGGGGGAGGTATTGCCCTGGAGCCACATCAGTTCGGGCGTGAGCAGTGCCTTCCTTAAAGCGGAGAAGCAGAATATGCTTTCCGGCCGCCTGACGCACGACTGCCGGTTGGAGGATTGCAACCTCTGCGGCCTGCAGGGCAGCCAGGCCTCATGCCGCGCCAGGGCGCAAAAACGAAATATTGAACCCGAAATTTGACTTTCAGGTTCAAACCCGATAATCTTTATGTTTTGTTACTAATTCTGGAGAAAGGCGATGAAAAGACTTGAACTTGAAGTATTAAAAAGGGAAATAACCGGAAAGAAAGTGAGGTTCCTGCGCAGGGGCGGACTGATACCCTGCAACATCTATGGTCACGGCATCGAATCGCAGCCTGTACAGGTAGACGTACGCAAACTCACCCAGGTACTGACAAAGGCGGGCGGCACTGATCTTATCTCGATTAAAACCTCCGATTCAGCCTCACCCAGCATGGTGATCATACGCGGCGTGCAGCGCAACATCATGACAGGCGAGCCCACCCACGTGGATTTTTACCAGGTGAACATGGCCGAGAAGCTCAAGGCAGAGGTGCCGCTGGTATTCATCGGCGACGCGCCGGCGCTGAAGCTCAAAAACGTATCACTGCTGCATGCCATGACTGCGTTGCAGATTGAAGCGTTGCCCGACGACCTGCCCCACAGCATCGAGGTAGACATCTCCAGCCTGGCGCTGCCCGAACAATCACTTCATGTAAAAGACCTCAAGGTCAGCGATAAAATCACCATCCTTGCCGACCCTGACCAGATGCTTATCAAGGTCGCTGAAGTCCGCAAGGTGGTCGAAGAGGTTCCTGCTGAAGCTGTTGCCGAAGGCGAGGAGGCCGTGGAAGGTGAGAAGCCGGAAGGGGAAGCCGCGGAGAACGCTGAAAAACCTGAGAAAGCCGAGAGACCTGAGAGACCCGAAAAGAAGTAGTCCTGATATCAAAAGCCCCCTTGGTAGCGGGTTCTGCCAACTGATGGTTGGTGGACTCCACGAGGGGGCTTTCTATGTCTAAGCTAAGTGCGTGGATTAGAGGGTTGGGCAAAATACCTCTACGATTGGGTTGTTCTTATTTACTTAATCATCGTTGCTATTGCAATGTATATATTTCGGGATTGGTTTTCATCGTTGAATACATTGGACATAGTATTTGTCTTGCTTTGTTCAGGAGCAATCGGCGGTTTAATTTGGAGTATGCCAGAGACCAAACAAATAAGGAACAATGCCAAGCATAAAAAGGATCCCGATAACAAATAAGAATTTCTGCCAGCCAATATACTGAGTATTCTTATTTTGGATATCTTTCTGGAGTTGTTGTTCCCACTTTGCTTTGTTTTCTGCGATTTCAACTTCCACTAATTTGCGACCTGGATTATTTGGACGTAGGGCGGTGATAAAAAATATATTGTCATGGCTCAATGGTGGTGGCGGTCTATTCTTAATATTTTCTATATCCCGCTTTCTCAAGTATTCCAATCCCAGCATTAAAGTGAAGGCCGAAAACGCAAGGAATGATAGGGTTGGAATAATTCCTTTCGGTATAGATTGAGAGGGAGAAGAAAGAGAGAAGAAGAATATAATAACGTTAGCAGCATCGAATGTAATGCCGGCTATTTCTAACACTTTGTTTTTCATACGCTTCTCCAGTAACTATCCATTAATGACAAGCAGTTAATTATTGAATGGTAACTAAATCACTGTTCTTCCAAGCTATAGTCAAATTCTTGGAGTTTTATCGCACTCTCTACAACAAAGTCAATACAAAATTGAGCATCTTCTTTCCCCGTCGGTTTCTCTTTGCTGAATCGGTATGCCCGGTGTGAGCCGTTAATAAAATAATCAATTTGTGGTGTCAGTAATTTAAATCTTGTATATCTACGGTAGTCTATCCCAAGACTGAGGATTTT
>JAPLHK010000053.1:0-12994 GCA_026389715.1 Chloroflexota bacterium | reverse complement strand
TCGCCTGTTGAAGTGATTCTAATGATTCATTCACTTTGTCAACAAATTCTATCATCTTCTGTTTGAATCTTGCTCCTGCTCCCAATTGCCCAAAGTCCATAGCGAAACTACTCAAGAACGTCATGTCTCGCCCAAAGAAAAACGGGGAACGTCCAAATTTGCTTGTTTTTCTCTTCTCATAATCGGATATTAGTTGTTGGAAAGCTAGAGCAGCTTTATCCAGTGCATCTTCAATCTTATTTTGCTTTATCAATTCTTCAGATTCTCTAAGGCTAGTTCTTGCTTCATCGCATTGCACTAAATCTAATAGGGATACGGACGAAAGTTCAATTCCGAAAACAGCAAGCGTGTTCTCCTCAATAAAAGTTGTTGCGTTAACTCGGAATCCTTCAATAGCGAGTTTTGAAGGGAGTGTGCCATTATGCTTAAATTCAACTCTGGCACTGTTCAAACGCTTCATTGATTCTTTTTGCGTAAGTTCGCCAGTTGATACTTTAGGTGCAATCAACTCCCAATATTCAAGAAACCCTATCTTTGACTTACTCATGGATATATCCAGATGTTCGCAGGATAATTGCAGAAAAAGTTCTATCGCATCATGGAATGTTAGAATAGCTATTGAACATAACGGCTCTGGCCTCTGCGATTGTTCTATTGCAACGCCTGATAAAAACTTAATAAGGGCTAACCGTTGCATGGTAGTTACACTAACAACCAAACCATACCTCCCAAACGATGATTATTTATTATTTACTAATTATTTTCACTCGTATTTACAAATTGTTCACTCGTATTTACAAATTGTTTTACTTGTATTTACTAATTCTTGCTCGTTTTCTCCCAAATAGGTTTCTTATCACTCCCGCTATTTTGTATTTGCCCAGTTTTGCGTAATTCCGAAAGCAAGTTGCTTATTTTCGTCTTTTTTTGCGTATCAACCATCCAGTCGGGCAACTTGTTCCAGAGCAATTCATTAACATCCTTACGCTCCAAAGCTCTATATTGGTCGATTGCTTTCAAAATTAGGTCGAGATAATAGGCCTTGTCAAAGCCTCTGTATCTTGTATAAACAGCTTTCTGCCCTGCCATTTGTGATACATTCTTCGATAGAAAATAATTAGGTCGTCTTCCCTCAATAAGATTGTGTGCTTTTAAATGTTTCGCAGCCAATTCTGATAAAGGTAATTTCTTCTGTACTTTATCCAAGAGCATGATATCCTCAAGTGATAAACTACGGTTGCGAGCGAGAATACGAGCGTAATCGATATTTAGTACCTTGCCGATTATCGTGACCTCTACGCGGCATTCTGTAAGATCATAATCAGGTAAAGGAAAATATCGTTGCCTCTGATAGTTAAACATTTTCCTTATTCCACTACCTACGGTATCAACCATTTTCAAGTTGAACATTGCCGTCGCCAAAAAAGGATTACGATATCGTTCCTCTGGTGCGTTTTCGTGCACAACTTTCTCGACACTACCAGGAATAAAACTACCACGATTAGTGAAGATTAATTGATCTTCCATTTCAATCACATTGATTCGGCCACCTTCTGAATAATCTTGATGTGCAATGCAATTATTGATCGCCTCTCGTATTATAAACGGTTCGTATTTATCAATTTCTTCTGGGAAGAGAGTACCTTCTTTAAGATAACGATACTTTGAGTTACGTATTTTAGCGTAGATTTGGTCAACTGCGAGCAATAGAGGACATCCGATAATTAAATAATCGCTATCATTCCCATTCGAATCTTTCAAAAGCCAACGTATCTTCGCTTCAGCAGGGCTAATATAGTGCTCGGATTCATCTTTACCAAGCAAAACGATGGCTGTACGTGTTATCTTGCCTTTTATTGTGATTTTTGCCTTGTTCAAGAATGTGACAGTGTCCCACGAATCGACTTCAGAAGCTAAGTCTGGGAACTTGCTTTTATAATTAACGCGAGCAGTTGTAAGAGCTTGATTATCGAGGTCAATAATTGTCGCTTCATCGATAATTGCAGCACTCCAATCTTTTGCATTAAACTGCGAACGAATCCGCTCGATTTCCTCTATATTTAGTGGGGATAATTCCTCACCGTCACGTCCATAATAGTGACCTTCAAACGCAATAGGTAGACCTTTTGGTGCCGCCGGTATTTGGAACATGACGACTCGACCTTCTGTAGTTGAGATTTCATAAATCTCAATGAATGTGACTCTGTTAGTGGTTTTGTTAGCAATCTCGCCTTTTAAATTATCTAGTTGAATTCTGTTATCACGTTGAAGATTTGCCTCATTGCTTAAGGCTGAAAAATACTTGCCAATCTCATTAAAGGTATAACTATTTTTTGCTTCCTTGAATTCTACGACTTCGGTTTCCGAGTTGGATTTGCATAAATCATCGAGGATTTATGCAAGTTCCGTTTCATTCATGATCTATATTCCAGAAACGATGATTACTTCATCTGTTTATGCTTAAATTGTGAACTAAATAGAAGCTAATCAAATAGCTTGTGAATGTTGCAACTTAAAAGATATCTTTAAATACCTGCCATGCTATTGATGCCAAACCCTGCCTCCTAAACGATAATTATACTAGTATAACAGTAATGTCAAATTCGTAAAAATATCTAAAGCATCCTTTTAGTTTTACCTTCAACTTTAACTGCCACTGGCGGTGGTTGAATAGGTGCTACCCACATAGGTATGTTGGGTTTCTTACCTTGCATGATATCTTCAATTGTAAGTATTTGTATTCGTGGGTAGTTATTTCCTGATTGCGCACTATAAAACCCCTTTGTTGCTGATTCTTTAACCATCGGCTCTGTGGGTTTTTCAAGGGTGATAAAAATGCCAAAATCAGCCTTTTCTCTGTCAATTACATGCCCTAAGTCCCTAATCATTGAAGAGTGTACTTGACCGCCTGCCTTGACCGAGATAATGGCCTTTTTAACCTTGTCTTTGTCCATTGAGTAGTCTGTAAAATATAGATACCCGTCAATTCCGGTATCAGCACCTTTTTTCTTATCACCGTATGGTTGACCGCCTATCTTTGAAACTGCCCACCATTGGAATTCGTATTTATTTTGTCTCGCCAATTCCTTTGCACCTTCAAGGTCTTCTGGTTCACCTTTTACCGTGTATTTTATGCCAGGAAACATATTATCCAAACGCCATTTCATTACACCAATAGCCAAATGGGTTATGTCAATGCCTATCCATTTGCGATTAAGTTTTTGTGCCGCTATTAAGGCTGTGCCACAACCGCAAAATGGGTCAAGTATTAAATCGCCCTCATTACAACTGGCTTTAATTATGCGTTCAAGTAATGCTATTGGCTTTTGTGTGGGATATCCGAGGCGTTCCGCTGTTTGTGATTGGATAGGTGGTATATCGATAATTATGTCTTGAATTGAAGTGCCCGAATCGGCAATTAGATATCTCTTGTATCTCGGCACACCCCCTTGTTTTTTAGGCCAATATATTAAATCTTGTGCGTTTAGTACATCAAGCCGATTGCGAACGGACATCTCGGCATATCCATCAGGAAAAACGAACCATTCTGGGAGTGAACGGTCAGGTGGTGGCTCCCAATGACGTTGCTGTTTCGTGGGGTCAATCTGATGCCAAGGTTGTCCGCAGTCTCCTGTCCGCACGCCTGGCCCCGTTAAATTGTCAACTTGATAGCGACCACGATTATCCTCAAATCGATAAAATTGCTCGACATAGTTCTCATTATAATCCTGTAAAATGCGATTCCATACTATATTTTCTGTTTTACTGTAGAATAGGATAGTATCGTGAACTGGCCCCCAACGCTTCGCTCGGTTGTGGCTGGATGTTCTTTTCCAAATAACTTCGCTTTGAAAATTATTTACGCCGAATATTGCATCCATAAGCAATTTAAGATAATGGCTTGCCGTTGGATCACAATGCAGGTAAATGGAACCTGTATCTTTCAATACTCGACTTAATTCAACAAGCCGTATGGCCATCATGGTTAAATACGCCATCATATCATTGCGACCCAAAACATCCGGCAATAAATTCGTCAACTCTTTGACTTTTGGTGGTACACTTTTAGAACCTTGTATCTCCAACAGAGTTCGTTCAGATTCAATTCCCCAATGCCAAGAATCCTCAAAAGCAGTTATTTGGGCTTCAGATGATTTGCCGGAGGGTTCTTTGAAAAGTACATTGTATGTGGCTTTACTATTGAATGGCGGGTCAAGATATATCAAATCAATAGAATTATCAGATATATGCTCGCGTAGAATTTTCAGATTATCCCCGTAATACAACACATTCGTATCCATAGTTCTTACCTCTCCATACGGCTAAGAATAGTATATCACCGCACAATTGATCGTAGCAAAATGTATGTATAATGAAATTGTAGTGTATGTAATATGAGTTATATTGTAGCTTAGCCAACAAACTGTAAATACTGCCAATCCAAAATACAATCATTTGGGGCGAAGCCCTGACCCATGAGGCAATAACCATCTGTTGACAGAACCCGGTAGCGAGGGGGCTTTTTTATTACCTGTATTTATCTATGAAGCCGGCCAGCTCACGCAAATACAGGTCTGCGCCCTCGGCAAAGATAGTATTGTGGTCGGCATCCGGCACAATAACCAGCCTTTTTTCCTCCGACCCGATGTTGCGGTAGATTTTTTCACCCTCGGTCAGCGGCACAATTGAGTCGTATTCGCCATGAATGATCAGCGCCGGCATGGTTATTTTCATAACCCTGCTGAATCCCGGCGAGACCGTGGCTAACTGCCCGGGCGGGTTCATGGCCGGCCCCAGCCTGCCCAGTAGGTCTGATATATCGCAGAATCCGCTCTCAATTACCACTCCCCTGTACCAGGCGGAGTGGCCGGCTGCCAGATCGATGGCCGAAGCGCTACCCAGCGAGCGCCCCATGATAAAACGGTTTCCCGTATAGCCTTTATCTTCCAGGAACCGGTTGAACCAGCTCGCAACAGGGTGTGCATCCTTAATCATATTGCTCACCGTCGGCCGCCCGCTGCTGCCGCCGTAACCGCGGTAATCAGCCACAAACAGATTGATGCCTATGTTATTGAAGGCCAGACCGATGTCCTCATATTCACCGGCCAACTCCCCGTTGCCGTGGAAGAACAGCATATTAACATTATCTTTTTTCCCGAAGAAGAAGCGGCAGGAGATATGTATGCCGCCTTCCACGGGCACCATAAAGCCCGTGGACCGCTCCGTGTCAACCGGTTCATAGTCGTCGGCGCGCGGATAGAAGATCAAATTCAATATCGCGGGGTGGTCGAGTATTTTATAATCGTGCCAGCTTTCGCTCATAATCCACCTCTAAAAATAATCACGGATTATCTTTCCGCCGACTCTCTCTCCGAGCTCCAGTATCCCGTAGGAGTTACCTGCGCTGCCCGGGTTAAACAGGTTAATTCCATTCAGTACCTTATTCACCGCGATATGGCTGTGGCCGAAGATGATGATGTCCACGCCGTCGAATGCCTGCGTCACCAGGTTTTCCAGCCCTGCCGGGCCGCCGCTGCCATGGCCTCACTTCAGGCAAATCCATATTGCCGCAGACGCCTTTTACCGGAGCCACCGTCTCCAGTCCACGGATGACATCCATCGTGACGATATCGCCGGCATGCACGATCAGGTCAACCTTTTCCAGTGCCTTTAACAGGTTCTGGGGAAGCTGGGAGTAGTTCCTGGCATGGGTATCCGAGATGACGCCTATCTTCATGATAAAATCCCTGATCCAGTATATTCCCGCCCGGCCCATCCGGGCAACGGGTAGCTTGTTAAGCTCACATGAAATATACTTTACTTAAGATAAACTCAACTGACGGGGCTGCCGCAGCAGCCGGTTGAGAAGGAGGCTGCAATGTACTGTTATCATCACCCCGACCGCGACGCGGTAGGCGCCTGCGTGGTATGCAACGAGGCCGTCTGTCCCGAATGCAAGGTTGAATACGGAGGAAAGGTTTACTGCAATTCCTGCATCGAGAAAATGGCTTCCGGTGGTGTCGTGCCGGCGACGACCATCACCGCCGGCAACTCCTCGGGTATGGGCAGCAAAGCGCCCCTTCCGCCCGGGCTGGGCGAATGGAACTGGGGCGGCTTCCTGCTCACCTGGATATGGGGCATCGGCAACAACGTCTGGTGGTCATTCCTGGTGTTCGTTCCCTACCTCGGCTTCATGGTCATGCCCTGGGTGCTGGCCTTCAAGGGCAACGAGTGGGCCTGGCAGAGCAGGCGCTGGGAGAGTCTCGATCATTTCAAACGTGTCCAGCATACCTGGACGCTCTGGGGGTTGTGGTTATCCATTGCCCTGACCATCATTATTGCCATCATTTTACTGCTCGTCTTAGGCCTCATCGTCTGGGGCGTCGGGCAGTCCGGAACGATAAGGTACTGAGCATAACAGAAAGCCAACGGCAGGAGGATTAGAGATGAAATGCGCGATACATACGGACAGGGAGGCGGTGGGCGGCTGCTGCAATTGCGGCCGGTTTGTCTGCCCGGAGTGCAAGGTCAGTATTGATAACCGGATTTACTGTAACGCCTGCATGGAGGCCAACCTGAAAACAGGCGCCTGGCCCGGCCACGCCTCTCCCCTGGCAGCAGGCACTGTATCGGGACTGGGTGCCACATCTCAGTTGCCGTCCGAACTGAGGGGCTGGAACTGGGGCGCTTTCCTGCTCACCTGGATCTGGGGCATCGGCAACAACGTCTGGATAGCGCTGGTTGCGCTGGCGGGCCTTATCCCTTACGTAGGCTGGGTAATCAGCATCGTGATGGCCATCGTCCTCGGAGTGCACGGCAATGAATGGGCCTGGCAGAAAAAGAGATGGGACAGCATCGAGCACTTCAGGAAAACCCAGCGTACCTGGATAAAGTGGGGCGTCGGCATGCTGGTACTGCAGCTTTTGCTTGCGATAAGCATCGCAGTACTAATAATCTCGCTTATCATGATTGCAGCCAGCGGCGGGTTGAACAGCAACTTCGACTGGCGTCAACTGCTTCCCCGGTATTGAATTGAGCACCCCGCTTTCATAAAAGGAGGCGCATCATGAATGACCTGCTTCTTTACGGCATTATCGTGCTCGGCGGCATAGCCATCGGCGTAGTTGTGACCATCGTTATTACGCGCGTTTATAAGCCCTTTTACAGGCAGGACGTGCTGTCCATCGGCGGCGAGATACAGAAAAACCTGACGGCCTTTACCGACGCCGCCACCCAGAGCGCCGTGGACCACCTGGTTAAAATGTCCGGCCAGGTCATCGGCGGCCAGTCCCAGCTCAGCGAGCAGAGCCTCGAGGGCAAGAAGGCGCTCATCGACCAGTCCATCAAAGAAGTGAGGGACAACCTCAAGGGAGTGAATGACCTTATTGCCGGGCTTGAGAAGGACCGCGCGCAGGCTTACGGCGATCTTGCCGCGCAGCTCAAGGCCACCTCCGAGCAGACCCTCAGGCTATCGGAAACCACCGGCAAGCTGCAGGCCGCCCTCGGCAACACACAGGTGAGGGGCCAATGGGGCGAGCGCATGGCCGATGATATACTGCGCAACATCGGCTTCATCGAAGGAGTCAATTACCGCAAGCAGCAGGTTGACCCCGCCGGCGGGTCCCGCCCCGATTATACCTTCCCTCTCCCCAACGGTTTGGTACTCAATATGGACGTAAAATTCCCCCTCGGCAACTACATGAAATATACAGACACCGAGTCAGAGGCCGACCGCGAGGCTTTCAAGGCGGCCTTCCTCAAAGACTCCCGCCAGCGCGTTAAAGAGGTCACCGGGCGCGAATACATCAGCCCCGAAACTGGTGCTCATACCCAACGAGCAGGTTTACCGCTTCATCAGCGAAAACGACCCCGGCCTCCTTGCTTACGCCCTCCAGTCCAGGGTCGTGCTCTGCTCACCGGTCACCCTTTACGCCGTGCTGGCTCTCATCAACCAGGCCGTCAAGAATTTCAAGATGGAGAAAGGCCTGGCTGAGATCATCGCCCAGATAAAGCAATTCGACCTGCAGTGGCAGAAGTTCACCGATAGTATGGACAGGATGGGCAAGAAGCTGCAGGACGCCCAGACTGAGTTTGGAAACCTCACCACCACGCGCAAGAACGCGCTGGAAAAGCCGCTGCACCTGATTGAAGAGATACGGCACGAGAGTAAAATTGAAGAGCTGGAATCAGCCGAACTGCCGCTTACCCTTCCCCCAGATCCCTCAACGCCCGCTCCGCCTTGTGAATAATGGCCGGGTCGGCCGTCATGCCCTTTACCTGCCGGTAATCCTCAGCCGCCTTCTGGGTTTGGCCCGTTTGCGTATAGGCGCTGCCCCGGCTGCAATAGACCCTCGGGTCCTTGGGGTCGAGCTGTATGGACCGGTTGATATCATCGATTGCTTCATAGAATTTCCCCTTCATCATTAAGGCGCAGCCGCGGTTATGGAAGGCCGCCGCATCCGTATCTTCGATAGCTATGGCTCGAGAGAAATCGGCAATGGCGCGGTCGAAATCCTGCTTGTAGTAGTAAACGTTGCCGCGGTTGTAGAAGGCCGCGGCCAAATTGGGGTCGAGCTCGATGGCGCTATCAAGGTCGGCCAGCGCCATATCGAGATTGCCGCTCTTATATAGGGCGCCTCCCCTCAGCATGTAGATAATGGCTGTACTTGGATCGTATTGCAGGGCTTTGCTTAATTCGTCTATAGCCAGGGAATAGTGTCCATCCTTCAGCAGCGCCAGGCTCCTTTCGTGATGCTCCGCCGCCTTCGCCTTATGCTCCGCGGGTACGGGATATACCGGTGCCACCACCGCGGCCGGGGGAGATTCCGCCGGCGGGCTTGCTTCCGGGGATTCCTGGGATAGTACCCCGGGTTGTGGTACCGCCGGCTGCTCTGTATTTCCATATGGGGCGGGATGATGAGCGCCCGGTTGCACGGGCGCGGTTGCCGATGCAGGGACCTTTGGCAATACCGGTTGGATTTGTTGCCGCGCAGGCTCCTCCCAGTCGATTTGTGTGCCGCAATTGCCGCAGAAGACCGCTTCCGGTATGAGCGCAGAGCTGCAGGAATTGCATGAATAGAGAAAGGCCAGGTCACAGAAGCCGCAGTAACGCTGCCCCAGGAAGGCTACGTTATTGCACCGCGGACAGAGGAAACTCTGCTGCATAAATACGAAATAATCTTCCGTTTACTCGATTATACAATAGCGATGGGGGAAAAGTATATGCAAAGGATGTAATCATAACCGGGAAAAAGACCGCGTTAGTGTGGCAGCGACCGGATGAGCTATCCAATGGCAATCTGGGATCAGCACTCGAAAAAGCACTTCGGAAAGGGAACTACGGGCTGGCAGCTCTGACCATTATCTACAGCATGCTCAAAGCGATTCGTGACAGGGAAAAAGCCGATAGGGGCACCCAGGGGCAACCAAAATGCCCGCAAGCACGGGTTCTACAGCCGGGTTCTTGATGAAGCCCAGAAGCTTCAGCTTGACCGGGCCTGCGAAGTTGAAAGTATTGACGAGGCAATCATTCGGTTGCAGAGGAGGTTTTCTTCCTTTTCCTAACGGGGTATTCAGCGGACAGTTTCTCCCTGACCAGGAAACCTACACCCTGCGCCAGCAAAGTGTTCATGTATTTATTCAAGCTGACTTCCTCAATTTTAGCCCTTTGTGCCAGCGCCCTGTGCAGGGAAGGCTGAATTCGCAATCTTAATTGGCCGCTATATCCCTTCGACATCGGCTCGGGGATGTCATTGCCCAACTTCAGATTGGCCTCAAGCCACTCGCGTTTTACTTCCTTGATCTCGGCCAGGGCTTCTTCAGGCGTACCGCCATCAGTTAAACAATGCGGCAATTCTATTACACGTGCAATCCAGTATGTATTATCAGGCTCATCCCATCTTTCAAGTGTGATCGTATAAGGCAAATTGTCATAGTAATCCAAATCCATTTTCACTTTTTCTTTCATATTAGCCTCCTTTGCCGGCTGCCAGCTTTAAAGACTCTGAATCATCGATATCAGTTCTTCGACATACCACGGGCCGACCGGATTTTTCCTTTTGTAGGCAAGCACTCTATTACCAATAATCGCTTTAGGATGCCGGCCGCCAAATTCAATGTGCCCGTATTCATTGATAATTGCCTCAAATTCCTCCAGTGAAACATTTCGAATATTTTGCCCCAACTTCTGCAGCCGCTTTTCTTTCTTTGTCATGTTTAATCCCTCGGCAACCGCTTATAATGGTACCACATATGACGCCTCTTTTCAACGCAGGAACTGTACCCCGGCTCTTTATCAGAAGTCCCGTGCTATCCTTGACAAACACGCCCCGATAGATGTAAATATAGCACCATAAATAAACTCCTGCACGGGCGGACGTCAGGCCCAAGCGGATGTTTCTGAGGGGGATTAAAGAGATGCTGCCGATCAAGAATATACTTTGCCCAACAGATTTCAGCGAGCCTTCTTACGAGGCGCTCAAAGCTGCCGATGAATTAGCCTCGCATTTCGGCGCGACGCTGCATATCGTCAACGTGGTGCCGCTGGTGCCCATCGTGGAAGCGCCCATCGGCGTGGAATCGGCGTCCTTCAATGTGGCCTCTTACCAGCAGGAACTGGAGGGGCAGGCCGAGAAATCGCTTAAAAACCTCTCGGAGCAAAAGGTGAGCAAAGGGCTGAAAGTTTTCACCGAAGTTCTCATCGGCAGTGCCGCGGGCGAGGTAATGCGCTACGCCTCTGAGAAGGGTTGCGATATGATCGTGATAGCCACGCACGGCCTTTCTGGATGGAGGCGGTTTATTTCGGGGTCGACCACCGAGCAGATAGTCCGCCAGGCATCATGCCCGGTGCTCACCATCCGCAAACCGGGTGTGAAATAGGCGACGCGGCGATCCATCAGATTGCTTCGCTGCGCCCGCAATGACGGAGTAATTCACGCCCGCAATGACGAATACAAAAACGTCATTGCGAGCCCGAAGGGCGCGGCAATCTGTCCGCGGCGAGTGGGAAGGCCGCAATTACGTTGTGTTGTGTGTTTTTCAGCGCCGGCCTAACTCGTGGTGCACCTGCACGTAGCGGATGATGTCGGCACGTTTGAGCAACCCCACCAGCCTGTCCTCCACCACCACGGGCAGCTGGTTCAGCCCGTGCTCGGCCATCAACTGCACGGCGGCCTTAACGTCATCCCCGGGACCGACGGTCTTAAGCGGCAGGGGGGTCATTACCCTGGATACCGGCGTATTGCGCCATTCACCGGGTGTCAGCTTCTTCACATCGGCCAGCGAAACTATACCCAGCAGCCGTCCATCATCCACCACGGGCGCCACACGTATGCCTTTTTTCACATAAACTTCGTTGACCAGCGCCTCCACCGCAGAAGCGGGCCCGACTGTCTCCGGGCTATTGTCCATGACATTGGCAACGCGCACGTTCAGCCAGAGGGACCGCAACTCCAACTCGCGCCGGGAGGACTCTGCGGCGCCGTTGAGGAACCAGCCGATGAAGACCAGCCACATGCCGTTCATGAGGTTGCCGGCCAGCGCCCAGAAAACGCCCAGCCCTATCATAAGCCAGCCGAATACCTGCCCGACCACTGCGGCGATATCAGTAGCCTTCTTGAGATCGTTGGTCATGCCCCAGATAAGCGCTCTCAGCACGCGCCCGCCATCCAGCGGAAAGCCCGGCAGTATGTTGAAAGCTGCCAGCAGTACGTTTACCTCGGCCATGTAAAGGGCAATGGCCTTGACCGGCCCGTCAGGCGCAAAACCGAGCATATCGGCCGCCCAGAAAAGGCCGGCCAGCGCCACGCTGGTGAGGGGACCCACGATGGCGATGGCAAACTCCACGCCCGGCTTTTCGGGCTCGTTCTCAAGGTTGCTCACCCCACCCAGCAGGAATAAGGTAATGCTCTTGACCGGCAGGCCGCGCGATTTGGCCACCAGGGAATGCGCCAATTCATGTATCAGCACGGAGATGAAGAGCAGAACGGCAGCGGTGGCTGAGGTCAGCCAATATAGCAATTCACCCCAGCCCGGGTACTCGACCGGGAAGTAACCCACGGCTAATGACCAGGTTATCAGCACAAAGATGATGAACCAGGTGTAGTGAATGCCGATATCGATGCCGGCGATACGCGCGACGCGCAGCGAACCTTTTATCACCGGTCAGGCCCTCACTTGTTTAAGGAAGGCTGCGATAGCGTCGTTGACCGCTTCGGGCTTCTCAAGGAAACAGAGGTGACTGCCTCCCTCAATGACGCTGATGCCGCAGGCCTGCATGTTCTTGACCAAATACTGGGAATATTTGGGCGGGGTCATATTGTCCAGTTCACCCACGATGCAATGAGCCGGGAGGGTAATCTGTGGGACTTTTTCCATGATGTCGAATATATCGCAACAGCGGAAGTCGTTGAGCTGCGCGGCCGGTCCGACCGCGGCCAGGCCGGGCATTATCTCACGGCGCGTTGCTTCATCCACGGTGCCGTAAAGGGGCATCACCAGATCTTTGAGCCAGCCCCGGGGGTCGTCCAGCTTGCCGGAGATGGCCTCTATAATGAGCGGCAGCACTTTCAGGCGGGCCCCTGAACCCACCAGGATTATACCGCTGAGGTCACCCGGGTATCTGACGGCATGCATGAGCGCGATGCCCCCGCCAAGTGAATGCCCGGCCAGCACAATGTCCTTGTAGCCTTTCTCCCTGATATAGCCATGCAGCCAGCCGGAGTATTCCTCAACGCTGGTGCATATCTTGCCCGCGGGATGGCCGGGCAGGTCAGGAGCGTCAGCATCAGGAAAGCTTTTTTTTTGCAGCAGCCAGACATTACCGTTGGCGCCTGAACCGTGTATGAAAATGAGTTTCATATTATAAGCTCCCTGCTGTGATAAGATTGCCGCGGCCTTTCAGGCCTCGCAATGACCGGTGTGAGGCGACTCCTTGCAGTGGCCAGTGCGGAATCAAGCCTCGCAATGACCGCTATGGAAGGGGCCTCGTAACAAC
>JAPLHK010000052.1 GCA_026389715.1 Chloroflexota bacterium | reverse complement strand
TTTAAATTTCGTGGTGGAAGCGAGGGTCGGGCTCTACCGGCACGTTCCATTATTGACCTGCTAAAACAAAGACGGGAGCTGGGGATATTGTACAATTCCTGAATATTTTCTTCGATTCACCTTTATAAGATTTTGTATCCCTTTTTTTAATCTTGTCCTAATCAGAGAATTGCCAGCTGAGTTTTGACCGCTTCCTCAACCTTGCGCATATCATCCGGAGAGAGAACGCCCGCAGGGCGAAAGAGCCTTGCTTTGTTTTCCTTTGTAAACCTCCACATCAACTGTAAGGGTTAGTTTTTTCCGCATAACGCATCTCCTTATACGTGTAACTTCAGAATATGTCAAAGCTGCCCTATCCGTTCTTGACCATTTGTCCACCATCTACAAGCAGCACTGTCCCCGTGACATACGTCATCGAGGGCAGGCAGAAATTCATTATTGCGTGTGCCACTTCCTCCGGCTCGCCGTAACGGCCCATCGAGGTGCGCCTTTTGGCATATATGTTCTTATCGTTATCCGGAATCACCTCAGTCATGGCGGTGTTTATCGGCCCTGGTGCAATGCAATTCACGGTGATTCCCTCCCGTCCCAATTCTACCGCCAGTGAACGTGTCAGACCGACCACGCCATGCTTGGCAACTGAATAGGAAGAATTAAACTTCGTCGCTCCCAACCCCTCGGTGGAGGATATGTTAACGATGCGTGGCGATTTCGATTTTCGCAGGTACTGCAGTGCAGCACGTATAACCCGCATTTGGGCCGTGAGCATGATGTCCAGCGAGGACCTCCAATATTCCTCGTAATCGGGTGCATCGAGCAGTTGCATTCCGGGGATGCCGGCATTATTGATAATGATATCGAGACCACCTAAATCCGCTGCAGCAGCATTCACAACTTTGACGATCTCGGCCGGGTCGTGCAGGTCGAGAACCCACCCGCGCGCGGAGCCACCGGCTTCGAGTATTTCTGTTACCACCTTTTGCACGCGGTCCCCGTTCAGATCGGTGACCGCCACACGGGTCCCCTCGTCGGCAAACAGGTGTGCAGTAGCCCTTCCCATTCCACTGCCCGCCCCAGTAATCAATGTATTCAGCCCTCTCACAGAACGATTCAACTTACTCAAACGCATTCTTTCAACTCCTTTTCCGATTAAATAGAACTACCCATCTTTCATGAATATATCCATATTAGATGTTTGTCCGGTGTATTATCCTGTGAATACTATTATTTGATTATTCAAGCAACACTAATTATCCCCTTAGATACAAAAAAGCTAAAATCTTTCGAATTTTAGCTTTAATTTTCGTGGTGGAGGCGAGGGAGGGTCGAACTCCCCGTCCAGAAAAAAGTTGCCAGCACCTCTACAGGCATAGTCTGCTCTTTTATCTCGCCCGCTCAGCCTCTGCAGGCGGAGTTTAAGCGGGCCAGCTGATTAGTCTTAAACAGTCCTTATCAGCATCGGGACTATTGCACCCCGGCATTTCGTCGCCCAATCCAATCCCACCGGGACGAGGAAAGGTTGGACGAGCGGCCTTTTAGGCTGCTACTGGAACTGCTTCGTTGGCAGTTGTGTTTTGCCACCTGATTTACGAGGTAGATGGCGCCTCGGCCTGCCGTACTGTGGGCTCTTCCCTGTCGAAGCCACGCGCCCCCACAAATATTAAGTTGTTAACGTTCTTTCCGGGTCCTGGTCTTCATAGCCCGGTCTATCTCACGCGCTGTATCGCGCCGGGCAATGACATCGCGCTTATCGTACTGCTTTTTGCCCCTGCCAACGCCGATCTCCAGCTTCGCGATACCATCTTTAATATATATCTTCAGCGGCACCAGAGTCAAACCTTTCTGGCTGGCCAGGCTGTCCAATTCGGCTATCTGGTTGCGATGCATCAAGAGCTTGCGTTTCCTGTCGGGCTCATGCGTATTGAACCCACCGGCCTGGTAAGCGGAGATATGCGAATTATACAGCCACAACTCACCTCTATCCACCCGGGCATAGGCATCCCTGATATTCACCCGTCCCATCCGGATAGATTTAATCTCCGAGCCTTTGAGCACAATGCCAGCCTCGTAGCTCTCCACGATGTGGTAATCATGGTAGGCCTTCTTATTTACTGTTATCGTCTTGATGTTTTCCATTTGTGTTAAAATCCTACCACTGCGCACACCCTAATCATACAGGACAGGAGGAAGAAATGACGGGTATCCGTGAGAAAATGTCACTTATTATAGCAGTATTTCTAATAGTCTGCCTTATCACCGCTATGATCTTTTTCTCCTTCCGCCTGGCGCGCCTGCAGCCCGTAGAAATTAAGCTCGAAGAGGTCAACCCCATGGCCGCAGCAGGAGATATCACTATCGGTGGGGCCGTCGCACGTCCCGGCACCTACGCTTCACGCGCCGGCGATACTCTCAGCTCCCTGGTATCGGCCGCAGGCATTTCAGATAACGCGGATACAACCCGCCTGTCTGTCTATGTGCCGGAAAAAGGCGAGTCTGCCCGACCCCAGAAGGTCGACCTGAACCGTGCCGATGCATGGATGCTGCAGGCGCTGCCGGGCATTGGCGAGGGCAGGGCCAGGCTGATAGTCGATTACCGTATGAAGAACGGCCCTTTCCGTAGCGTGGACGACCTGCTCAAAATCGAAGGCTTCGGTAAATCTGTGGTAAATAAAGTGCGGGATTACGCCACAGTCGAGGACTGACCCTCATGCCACTGCTGTACATCAGCGCCGCATTCTTAACGGGTATATTGATCGGCCCGCTATCGGCCTGGCCTGTATGGTTGCCGGCTGTGTCTGTTCCGCTTTTCCTTTCTGCCATCATTATCCACCGCCACAGGAAAGCGCTTATCATGGCAGCCGTCTGCCTGCTTGCCCTTGCCGGCGGGGCACTGCGGTACCAATCCTGCCTGCACACGGCGGACTGCACAATGCTGCAGTTTTACAATGGCAGGGGCGATGCAAAGGTTACGGGAATAGTGGCCGACTATCCGCAGGTCAAGGGCTCTTCGCTGGAATTCAAATTCTCCTCCTCCGAAATAAGCGTATCCGGCAATGTTACAGGTATAACCGGCAATGCCCTGGTACGTGTGCCGTTTTACCGGCAATATCATTACGGCGATCTGCTCGAGCTGCGCGGAAAGCCGGAAGCTCCTGAGCAATACGAAGGTTTCGATTATAAGGGTTTCCTGGCAAACCAGGGCATCTATTCCGTAATCAACTACCCCGGCGCAACATTGATGGATACCGGCAAGGGCATTGCATCCGTGACCTGGATTTACGGGCTGCGGGAGCGCCTGGCCGAAAGCCTTTCTACCTGCTTGCCGGAACCGCAGGGTTCGCTGGCCTGTGCGATACTGCTTGGCCTGAGGGGCAGCCTGCCGGATTCCCTGGTGCAATCATTCTACGCAACAGGCACAACTCACCTGATTGCCATCTCGGGCATGAACCTGACCATTGTGCTGGGTATGATATTTACTGCAGCAATCTGGATCTTCGGCAGGAAAAACGGGCTGTATATCTGGATATCCCTGGCCTTGATATGGCTTTATACCGTCCTGACCGGCATGCCGGCCACCATGGTGCGGGCAACGATAATGGGCAGCGTATTTCTGCTGGCTGAACTGCTGGGACGCCAGCGCAGCGGCCCTGTTGCCCTGGCGCTGGCCGGGGCACTGATGGCGGCCGTTGACCCGGCGGTGCTACGCGATGTGAGCTTTCAATTAAGCTACCTGTCGATGCTGGGGCTGGTATATATAACACCATATTTAACCGCTTCCGCAGGTCCGCCCCGGGCGGTCAAGCGCAGCAAATATGTCCACTACCTGAAAAACTTCATGGGTATAAGCTTCGGGGCAACGATAGCCGCGGTCGTCGCTACCTGGCCCATAACAGCCATGAATTTCCAGGCTTTTTCGCTGGTCAGCGCG
Organism: Chloroflexota bacterium; assembly: GCA_026389715.1. GTDB lineage: Bacteria > Chloroflexota > Dehalococcoidia > GIF9 > UBA5629 > CAIMUM01. The sequence goes on along the minus strand of JAPLHK010000052.1, from coordinate 12,575 downwards.
CCGGCAACCTTATTCGCCATGCCTTCCTTCCCCGGCATTATGATAACCTCCCTGATAACCTCGATTGCGGGAGTCATCTGGCAGCCGCTAGGCATAGTGATAGGCTGGACGGCATGGCTATTGCTGAGCTACTTTCTACTGGTGGTGCAGATTTTCAGTTCAATCCCTGTAGCGTACATACAAAATGTTCAACTGCAACCATGGCAGGCCGTCATCTACTACGCGGCGCTTGCCGGGCTTCTGTTGTGCCTGCGCTACCGTCAGGACATTACAGGTTTTATTAAAAACCTCTATCTGAAAGCTCGCGCTAATTTTGCATCGCTGCGGTTCAATACATTCAGGCCATTTGTACCGTGGCTGCTGGCTATATTGCTGACTGCCAATATACTAATTTCAATAGCCATCCTGATGCTGCCGGACGGCAACCTCCACGTAACCGTTTTCGACGTCGGCCAGGGCGAGGCCATATTAATAAGGACCCCTGACGGGCAAAATATCCTGGTTGACAGCGGACCCGATCCCATATCCACCGGCACACAGATGGGTAAAACCCTCCCCTTCTGGGATAGAAAAATCGAGTTGCTCATACTTACTCAGCTTCAATCCGACCACATTTCAGGTACGCTTGACCTTCTGCACAAATACGATATAAACTCCGCTGGACTCCCACCTTCATCCAGCAAGGCGCTGCTGCCAACCGAAATAATTAATGCTCTGAACACACGGCATGTCCGGTTGTACACACTGCATGACGGCCGGCAATTTAACCTGGGTAGAGATATCAGACTGGAAGTACTCAATCCACCAGCCGCACTATTGACCGGAACATCCGATGATATCAACAATAACTCCGTAGTGCTCAGGCTTGTTCATGGAAACGTCAGTTTCCTGCTTACAGCCGATATAAGTGCGGACGCTGAAATGCTGCTGGCCGGCAGCCGCGCAAACCTGCACAGCAGCGTATTGAAAGTCGCCCACCACGGCAGCCGGGGATCAACCTCCGACGAATTCCTCAAAATCGTCAACCCATCGGCGGCCATTATATCGGCCGGCGCCGTCAACAGGTTCGGACATCCACACAAGGAGACTCTGGACCGGCTGCACGCCGTCCTGGAAAACATCAATATATTCATTACCGCCAACCGTGGCAACGTGGAGTTCATAACGGACGGCCGGGAGCTCTGGTACAGGGCTGAGAAAGCCGCCGATACAGCGCCGTGATGTACACTTACTGAAGAATTCAAGTATAATACCGGTAGCAGTGAATTCAAGCACATATATTTCGCCGAAAGATAAGGGCGGGGTAATCAGCAAGAGGAGGCCTTAATGAATAACCGGGTTGCTATATTCATCGATGGTAGCAATCTTTACCATTCCCTGAAAAACAACTTCAAACGCGTCGACCTGAATTTCGCGGAGTTCACCAAGAAATTAACCGGTTCCCGCCACCTGATCAGGACATATTATTACAACGTCCTGCAGGATGCGGCGCAAAAATTTGATGGCTCACGTGAGCAGCAGGAATTCCTGGAGACCTTACGCAAGACTCCCTACCTTGAGCTGAGGCTGGGCAATACCAAGCTGTCGCAGGGCATCCCCGTCGAGAGGGGTATCGACGTCATGCTGGCCACTGATTTGCTCTACTTTGCCGCCAACAATTCTTACGATATCGCCATATTAGTCAGCGGCGACTCGGATTTCGGCTACACTCTGGGGGTGGTTAAGAACATGGGCAAGCACATAGAGGTCGCCTATTTTGACAACGCCGCCTCAAGGGACCTGCTTAATTCAGCCGATTTCCTGCATCCGCTGGACACCAAGTTTTTCACCGGGCTGTGGACTACAGGGGTACGTCAATACGCGCACCGCAGGAAGGCGCCACGCTACAGGAAAATCAATGCAGTTCCTGTAATCAATGCGGCTGGAACAGGGGAACAGATCACGCCTCAAGACCAGCCGCCAGCGCCGGACAGTCCGATATCACCTGCTGAATAGAGACCTCCCGGCCCGTGACACTGTAAGCTCTCTCGCCGTCCCCTGATGAGATGATCAGGTAAACCGGCTGCTTGCCCGCATAAAACGTCCGCACGCCTTTGATTTCCGTGTATCCGACCAAAATCCTGACGATGGGGGTAATCCTGACACCGCCAATCGCGGCCACCTCCTCACAGGCTAAATATTCTTTCCTCATCGTCCCCCACCTAATATGCGTTTCACCCGGCGGAATTGAGGAGAGCAGGCAAAAACCAGACACGGCAGGATCATTTTCAGCGGACGCAGACTGAAACCGGCAAAAAGATCACCTTCTAACAGCAGGTCCTCCTCGAAGGCCGGCCGCAACGAGATCTCCCCGTCGAACCGCTGGTTCAAGTACAATACCAGCGGAATCGCCAGTCCCGCCAGCATGCCTGTATAGTAATCATCGCCGGCGCTTACCGTTAAATCCGATGCCAGGCGTTTCACCTTAACACATGGCGCGAGGCGTTTGGCCAATCCCCACGATCGTGACCAGATACCCTCGACCTGTGCGGCATTAAACAGTTTTTCCAGGAAAGGGACACCATCACCACCCGTCTTCTGCGTTTCTTTCCTTCCCGCGCCGCCATCCGCGTCAAATGAGATCAGCCCGAATAATAGCCTGAACCGCGTTTTCGATACTGCGCGGCCGTGGATAGCGGCAGAGATTTCTATCTCGACCGGAATGGCCAATGCCAGGACGATAAGCACCAGGATAGCTATTAAAATAAAGAGAAGGGGCAAAGGTTACTGGTCCTTCTTACGTTCGCCCCACTTGTCGGCGATCTTCTCCACCACGCCGGGGACTTTTTCACCCAATTTCTCTATGGCCGCCGCCACGCTGCTCTTGATCGGCTCGATGCGCACGCCGTCCTTATCGATTACGATGATGGCAATAGGCCTCATGCCACCAGCGCCACCAGCGCCGCCTTTCAGCCCGTCACTGCCCTGCTTAGAGTCCGCTTTGCCGGCGCCGCCGGCCGCGCCAAAGCCAAAGCCCATGCTGAGCAACGGGATCAAAGTGGTATCGCCCACCGTAATAGGTTCACCAACGACCGTCTTGCTGCTGAGCACCTTTTCGATCTGGCTTATAGTGGTTTTCACCATGTTTTCGATATCTTCCATGTAATTCCCCCTGTAAATTAAAACGAGGCTCCTATATCATCAATTGTACAGTAACTGCAGGTCAACGTTAAGAGGATGGCTGTGCTATTTGGTTGCGTGATAGGTCTCGAGGTTGCCGATATCGATCCACTTTTCCTTGAAAGGATAGGCAAACACGTTCTCTTTTTCGATCAGATAAGTGATTAAATTGCCCAGGTTATCTTTGCGCTCTCCCCTGCAAAACTCTGCAATGAGCGGGAATACCCTGGCCGGCAGTATCCAGCAAGCGGTTGAGACGAGGCTCGATTTGGGGAAGGCCGGCTTTTCTTCAAGCTCAATAATGCGGTTTCCGTCGATCCTGACCACCCCGTACTGCCTGGCATTGTCTTTTTCCAATACGTCGTAAATAGCCACCAGAACATGCCGGCCATCGAATTCGGACATAAATTTAGCGAGGTCGAACTCGAAATAGTTGTCGCTGCCGAATACCATCAAATCCTCACGGATGTCCTTCTCGCTTATCCAGTGATGCAGGGCGCCCACCGCGCCCAGCCGCTCTTCTTCAGACGATACATCCTCAACACATATATCTATCTTGCGACTCTGTTTATCCTGCCACTCATAGAAATCGGCCGCGAACTTTTTATTCACGTTTACCAGTATATCGATGCCAGGCGGTATTTTATCCACGATATGGTTGATCCGGCAATAAAGCCTTGGCCTGCTCCATGGTCAGGGGATAAAGCCTTGTCCCGAAGCCACTGGCAAGTATCAAGCATTTCATTATTAATAACCTTATTTTGAAACGTATGGATTTATCGATTTCAAAGTTTACCCCACCATCAACCCATAATCAATTATAATTAGGTTAATTCTTCAACTATGAAATCCAGGGTAAGAAATATTAATATGCCGGCCAAACACAACCCCCGCCTGGTCATTATCGGGCAAGAGCAGATAAGACTCCAGGATAGAACTGTCAATTACACAATCAAGCAAAGTTACCGCATCAGGGCTATCAGGCTGGAGATACGACAGGAAACCGGCCTGACTGTGGTAGTACCGAGAAAATATGCGCCAAAGCAGGTGGAGGATATCCTGGTGCAAAAATCACGCTGGATACTGAGACACCTCCACGGGGGAAAACCCTTGCAGATACCTCTTTTCAAGCCGGCGCCGGGTCATGGCGACAGCCTACCCTACCTGGGTAAAACAATTAAAATAGCCGTAACAGCAGAGGCAGGCAAGCATGCTGCCGCCAGGCTGTTAGATGGCAGGTTACTAATTCCTTTAAACGGCGGCAGAAATACCACCCCTATTCTTGAAAAATGGTTCAGGGAGCAGGCCAAACTGGTCTTCAGGCAAAAGGCTGATACCTTCAAAGTTATCATGGGCTTGAGCTATAACGCCATACTTGTCAGGGGCCAAAGGACACGCTGGGGCAGTTGCTCACCTACGGGGAATATCACGCTGAACTGGAAGCTGCTGATGGCGCCGCAGGAGATCGTAGATTACGTGATAATCCATGAGCTTGCCCACCGCAAGTACATGAACCACTCAAAGAGATTCTGGCAATTTGTTGAGCGCTTCTGTCCACGCTGGAAAGAATACCGCAAATGGCTGGTTAAGCACGAGTATGAGCTTAAATCATCGGCTGCATTCGGATTATAATGAGCTGCATGGGATTATGTCCCCGTCATTTTGATTCCGTTTGACATAGTCTTGCAATGAGAGCTACCATATATCTTTATTGCATACCAGCAAAACCAAGAGAGTAATTATTGATGGCACAGAAATCTTCCCTCAGCAACCGGCCCCTTGAGATCAGGTGGCACGGCCGCGGAGGACAGGGCGCCATCACTGCAGCCAAGATTATCGCCCAGGCGGCCTACCTGAAAGGCTACAAAGGTGTAACAGCCGCCCCGTCGTTCGGCGCAGAGAGGCGCGGCGCCCCGGTAAGCGCCTCCACCAGGATATCCACAGAACCGGTGCTGGTGGTTTCCCAGGTTGAGAACCCGGAGATCGTGGTAGTGCTTGACCATACGCTGCTCAAATATCCCGATGTCACCCACGGACTGGGCAAGAACGGCTGGCTGATAGTGAATTCCCCGCTTTCCCCCAGGGAACTCGGATTAAAGGGCGAATTCAATATCGCCACAGCCGATGCCACAAAGGTATGCCAGGACCTGGAGTTAATCGTGGCAGGACTGGTAATAGTCAACACAGCGATATTGGGCGCCCTGGTGCGCGCTACCAAGATAGTTGACCTCCCCACGCTGGAAAAAATTATACGTGAAAGATTCTCCAAGAGCACGGTTGATATCAACCTCGCAGCCATAAATAAGACTTACGAGATAACGAAAACAGGCAAATAAGGTAATTTAGAATGGGAACCAGGGATTGTAATCACATTTGCGACGAGTCATCGCCCGGGATAGGTGAAGCGGGAAAGACCGGTGAATGGCGCACCCACCTGCCGGTCATCGACGACAAAAAGTGCACGGCTTCGAAATTGAATAAGCCGACCTGTTTCCTCTGCTGGCTGTATTGTCCTGAGGCAGTCATGACCAAGGGCATACCGCCGTCAATAGACCTTGAATATTGCAAGGGCTGCGGCATATGCGCCCAGGTCTGTCCGGTACAGGCCATCACCATGATCGCGGAAGAAAAAATATAGGCTGATAACCATATGGCCATACAGAGAAAATCCAACATGCTGATTATCGATGGCAACCAGGCCGCGGCCATCGCGGCCAAGATGAGCCGTGTACAGGTAGTGGCGGCTTACCCCATCACCCCACAGACTCCGCTTACCGAACAGCTTTCCCAGTTTGTTGAGCAGGGGGAACTTAAGGCAGAATATGTTGCGGTCGAGAGCGAGCACAGCGCCATGGCGGTATGCACCTCGGCGTCTATTGTCGGGGCGCGCGCCTTCACCGCCACCAGTTCGCACGGCCTGGCCTACATGCACGAGATGCTGCACTGGGCCGCAGGGGCCCGCCTGCCCATCGTGCTGGCCTGTGTGAACCGCGCTATCGGCGCCCCGTGGAATGTGCTTAATGACCAGCAGGACTCCATCTCCCAGCGCGACACCGGCTGGATACAGATATATTGCCGCAATAATCAGGAGATAATAGACACGATCATTCAGGCTTACCGCATAGCCGAGCAGGTCCATGTGCCCGTCATGGTTTGCTACGACGGCTATATCCTTTCCCACACCGAGATGCCTGTGGATGTCCCCGAGCAGGCGGACGTCGACCGCTATCTGCCATCCTACAAGCCTCACACTACGCTGGACCCGGCCAATCCCAAGAATTACAACCTGGTGACTTTAGCAAACCCCCGCATCGGGGTCGATGGCAAGCTCTGTCACGGTTACATGGAACTTAGATATTTATTGCAGGAAGCCCTGCAAAATTCACGCGAAACCATCCTGCAGGCAGGCAGGGAATTCAACGGGATTTTCGGCCGAGATTACGAGCGTATGTTCTGGGAGGACCGCAACGACGACGCCGAGATAACCATCGTTGCCATGGGCAGCTTAGCCATGGAAGCCATCGTAGCGGCCGACATGCTGCGGGAGGAAGGTATCAAGGTGGGCGTGCTGGGGCTGCGTGTTTTCCGGCCCTTCCCCAAGTCCGACGTGGTACAGGCCCTGCGCAAATCCAAGCTTATCGTGGTCTTCGATAAGAACATCAGCTACGGTTCGGAAGGCGCCACCTGTTCCGAGATAAAATCGGCGCTGTACGGCACCTACATCAACGCTTCAATACGCAATTTCATCGTCGGCCTGGGAGGGCGCGACATAAAAGCACGCGAACTGGTCGAGGCCACCAAGAAGGCTATCGCTTCACTCAAGGAAACGGTCATTAACCCAGACTACCCGGAATGGATATGCCAGATATAGCGGAGAGATCACATTGAAAGCTAATGCAGTTAATTTAATTGAAAAAGAATGGATACTGCCGGGTAACCGCACCTGCCCGGGCTGTGCCCTGTCGCTCGCTTACCGGCACACGCTGAAAGCGCTGGAAGGACAGTGCATCGTGACCGTTCCTGCCAGTTGCGCCACGGTGCTGCATGGCATGTATCCCATTACCGCCGTTAACGTTCCCTGCGTGAATACACCGTTCGCCTCCACCGGCGCCTCGGCCACCGGTCTGGTAGCCGGACTCAAGGCGCTGGGCAGAAAGGGCATAACCGTGCTGGCCTTCGCCGGCGATGGCGGCACGCATGATATCGGTATCCAGTCACTCAGCGGCGCGGCCGAAAGGCAGATCGACTTCATATATATCTGCTACGACAACGAGGGCTACATGAATACCGGAAACCAGCGTTCAGGATCGACCCCGCTGGGGGCCGTATCCGGTACCACACCGGTCCTGGGCAAGCAGCAATACCAGAAGGACATGACCGCAATCATGGAAGCACACGGCTTACCATTTGTAGCTACATGCTCGGCGTCCTACCCGCTCGACCTGTATGAGAAGGTGAAGAAGGCCAAGACTATAGAGGGCACCCGGTTTATCCACATCCACACGCCCTGCCCGCCGGGCTGGATCTTCCCTTTCAGCGACACCATCAAGTTCGGCGAGATGGCCGTGGAGACGGGACTGGTCGTCCTTTACGAGATTGAGGACGGCATCTTCAGGCTGACCTCCGCCAGCGAATCCATAGCCCGCAAGGGAGGCAACCTGCAGCCGGTGCGTGAATATTTCACCTCGCAGGGCAGGTTCAAGACCATCACCGAGGAGCAGATTGACGAACTGCAGGAATGGGTGAACGCCCGCTGGAAGCAATGCCTGCACCGGGCCACCAACCTTTAAGCCTTTTTCCTGCGTGTGCAAAGCCGTAGGCGATTCTTTAATAAGGTTAATTATTTTCCATCCGACCGGATTTAATTCGCAGTCATGAACTTAGGAATTGAGGGCAAAACCGCAATAGTGTCGGCGGCCAGCAGGGGGATCGGCAGGGCCGTGGCAATCGAGCTGGCCAAAGAGGGCGTTAACATGGCAATCTGCGCCCGCAACGAAGCCGAACTGTTAAAAACCGCCCATGAGATAGAATCATCTTGTTCAGTGAAAGTTCTCCCCATCGTAGCCGATTTGACCAAAGCAGATGATGTTAAATCCCTTGTGAAGGAAACTGTCGGCAGATTCGGATGGGTCGACATCCTGGTAACCAACGCCGGCGGTCCACCCACCGGTCCATCCCTCAGTTTCAACGACCAGGACTGGGAAGATGCCATGGCATTAACCCTCCTCAGTGCGGTAAGGCTCTGCCGCGAGGTCATTCCCATTATGAAAGGTCGGGGTTGGGGCAGGATAGTCAACCTGGTATCTATGGCTGCCAAGCAGCCAATCGAGAATATGATTTTGTCCAATTCCATCAGGGCCGCCGTTATCGGCCTGGCCAAAACGCTCTCCATAGAAGTTGCCGCAGATAATATAACCATCAACAGCATCTGCCCGGGTTGGATCCTTACCGACCGGCTTGTTTCCATCGTGAAGAAAAGGGCCGAGAGCCATAACAGGTCATATGAAAGCACTCTTGCCGACGTAGCGTCCAGCATCCCCATCAAGCGCTGCGGTACACCTGAAGAGGTCGCCAACCTGGCCATATTCCTCGCCTCCGAGAAAGCCAGCTACATCACGGGTACCACCATCCAGGTTGACGGCGGGTTGATTAAAGGCCTCCTGTAATCCGCCCTACCACCTATTGACAGCCTGCATTTTTCTTGTTAGACTGCATGCAAAAATATTGCATGCAAAGTATTCCGGTAAATTTAAATATTGAGGTGATAAATGGTTGATGCAGCCTATGAGAAATTAGCAGGAGCGCTCAATGCGCGTTCCACGGCCTTCCCCGCCGTAAAATGCGACGAATTCTATGACCTGGTTAGCTTCCTTTTCACTCCGGAGGAGGCGGCCATCGCCGTGGCCATGCCGCTGGGCAACGCGACAATAGATGAGATAGCCAATAATCTCCCGAATAAAGACCTCAAGAAGCTGGCAGGTCAGCTTGAAACGATGGCCGACAAGGGGCTTATACATATACGGGAACGGGACGGGAAAAAACTGTATGAAGCGCTGCCCTTCGTGCCGGGAATCACCGAGTTCCAGCTCATGCGGGGCATCGTGGACGAGCGCCATAAGAAAATAGCCGTGCTGCTGCGCGATTACGCGAAAGCTATGATTAAGTCTTTCATGTCGGACGATCCACCCAAACTTGAATCGTCGGCGCCGGGAAAGAAAGTGGCCGTCGACAAGGAGATCGAGCACAAGTCGACCATAGTGCCTTTTGAAGAACTGAAAGGCCTGATCATGAAGACCGACTATATATCGGTAGGTACATGTATTTGCAGGCACCAGGCGGCCCTACTGGGCAAACCGTCGGACAAGCCGGTAAACAATTGCATGATTCTCGGTGAGTCCGCGCAGTTCGCCGCCGAGAGGGGCTTTACAACACGCATGACCAAAGAAGAGGCTATCAAAAGGATCGAGGAAGCGGAGGATGCGGGACTGATTCACACATTTGCCAATAGCCCGGACCTCTTTACCAACCTGCTTTGCAACTGCTACAAGGACCGCTGCATGATTGTACGCGGCATCAGCAAATCGCCTGTTCCAAGTATGGCCGTCAACGCAAGGTGGGTAGTCAAAATCAAAGAAGATGATTGCACCGCCTGCGAAGCCTGCATATCGAGATGCCAGATGGAAGCCCTGAAAATAGTGGATGGCAAGCTGGTGAGGGAGGAGATGCGCTGCATCGGTTGCGGCATCTGCATGTGGGTCTGCCCGACCGACGCCCTCGTGCTGGAGCCAAGGCCTGCCGGCAAAATCCCGCTGCGCAGCTGATAATTCGACTGAGAAATAAAGAGGTGCGATATGGTTGAAGCTATTTACGACAAACTGGCCGCTGCTCTGAACGCACGTGGGACAGGCGTACCCTCAGTTGTATGCAAGGAATTCTATGACCTGGCCGAGTTCCTCTTTACCCCAGCAGAGGCCGCCATAGCCTGTGCCATGCCAATTGAATACGTCACGGCGGAGGAGATAGCCGCAAACCTCGGCACAAAGGACATAAAGAAAGTGGCGGAGCAGCTTGAGGCAATGGGCGATAAAGGGCTGATTCATATCAAAGAGTTGGGTGGGAAAAAACTTTATGAGGGGCTGCCACTTGTACCAGGACTGTTCGAGTTCCAGCTCATGAAGGGGATCGTCGACGAGCGCAGCAAGAAATGGGCCGTCCTTTTAAACGATTACTCAAAAGCGGTTAAGCGAGAATTCATGTCCGGTAAGCCGCCGAAAATCGAGAAATCACTTCCCGGCAGAAAAGTGCCGATTGACAAGGAGATAAGGCAACTTACCTCTCCAATCCCTTACCGGGAAATGAAACAACTGATTTTAGATACAGAGCATATCGCGGCGGGAACCTGCGTCTGCAGGCACCAGGGCAACCTGCTGGGAAAAACAAGCAATGAACCGATGGGAAACTGCATGGTCTTCGGTGAGTCGGCGCTATTCTCCATCGAACGCGGCTTTACTAAAAAGCTTTCCAAAGATGAGGCCTTGAAGATACTTGAAGAGGCTGAAGAGGCAGGGCTTGTTCACAATTATGTCAATAACCCCGGGCAATTCACCAACCTGTTGTGCAACTGCTGCGGGTGCCACTGCTTTATCCTGAGGGGAGCCAAGAATTCGCCGGCCCCCAGCCAGATGGTCAACGCCAGGTATTTAATTCACATCAATCAGGATGATTGTACCGCCTGTGAAGCCTGCCTCGACCGCTGCTGGGTGAAGGCACTTAAAATGGATAACGGCAAACTGGTGCGTGACGAACAGCGCTGCATAGGTTGCGGCCTTTGCATGTGGGTCTGCCCCACCGATGCGCTATACCTTGAGCCCCGGGAAGCCGGCAAAATACCGCTCCTAAAGTGCTGAGTTAATCCGGCTTTTCCTGACCCTTCTCCCTTTTGGCGGCGCGGTCGCGTGCCCAGCGGTGTATCTCGTCCAGCGCGGGTGGGGCCACGCTGAAGACATCGATATCCGGGGGGAACTGCACCAGGTGGCCTTCCCGTATAAACAGCAGCCCCACATCCCCTTCCTTTAACGCCTCGTCAATGGCCTTGCTGATATACTGGTACCTTTTTCGAGTAGCCTCCGTGTAAAACTCGTAAATCCGTCTGGCTACCTTATCGTTGAGCAGGCCCATCACCAGGCAGCGCTCCCAGTCCATGACCTCGGTGAGCATATCCTGGTCCTCGACGCAGTGCAGCCTGGCTTCACCTTTACACCGGCCGCAGGCAAGCTCGTGGCTTTTCAAGTTGAGCGTCTCAAGTATCTTAAGGCCTTCATCGCCCCCGGCACTTACAGTTTCATGAAAGATAACCGTTACGCTACCCAACCGGCTCTCCAGTTTGGCGATATTCTCCGCCACCTGCTGCCAGTATTTATCAAAAAGCTCAAGGTAATCCGCCGGCGCGTCTTTTCCGGCATATACCAGGGGGACCTGTAACACCTTCCGGTTTTGCTTGAAGCTGTTGACTTCCGGTTTTTCTATCTTACCCAATTCCTGTGACATAGCTGCAACTCTCTCACTTTCAATCAGAAATACAAGGATATTGTAAATTTATGCCGTGCCGCTGGCAAATAAAATCCCCCCTACCAATCTCAGGCAAATTATAATACAATAGGTAACGGTTTTTACCTGCTCGCGAAATTTATCACAATGCTGATAACCCCGGAGGCTGAAAATGGATTTTGAACTTGGAGCCAAGGCTGAAAAATTAAGGGCAGAAGTCAGAAAATTCGCCCTGGCGGAAGTAGCCGGCAAACCCTACCGCACTGCCATGCTGGAAGAGGAGAGTGCAGACGAGGACTGGGAATTCTCGCTGAGCATATCCAAGAAACTGGCGGACAAAGGCTGGCTATGCATGGGCTGGCCAGAGCAATACGGCGGCAGCAATGCGTCATACTGGGAACAATTCGCCTACCTGGAGGAAGCGGGCTATCACGAGATACCAGGCACCGGCATGGGCATCTCCGGCACCGGTATCAACGGGCCCAGCCTGATGCTTTTCGGCAACGAGGAGCAGAAAAAGAAATACCTGCCGCTCATCGCCTCCGGCGACCCCGATGGTATCTGGTGCACCGCATACAGTGAGCCGGATTCAGGCTCGGACTATAACAAGATCAAGACCATGGCTATCCGCTCGGGAGATGAATACGTCATAAACGGCCAGAAAGTATGGACAAGCTGCGCCCACCGCGCGCGCTGGTGCTGGCTGGCCTGCAAAACCGACCCTACCATCAGTAAAATACACAAGAGCATGAGCATCATAATTGTGGATATGAAAAGCCCCGGCATAACGACCAGGCCATTAATTAACCTGGCAGGCGTACACAGCTTCAACGAACTCTTCTTCGACAATGTCCGCGTACCGGCCGCCA
>JAPLHK010000035.1 GCA_026389715.1 Chloroflexota bacterium | reverse complement strand
TGCACCGCGGTTGTGGTTGCCCCAAAGAAATCGGAACCTCCCCGCGGTTCGGTCAAGGCTTCGGCACAGAAAATCTTGCCCTTTAAGAGCGGATCCAGGTACTTCTTTTTCTGCTGGTCAGATCCAAATACATCGAGCGCCTCACCAACTATACTGACCAGTGAAAAAAGGCAGCCCAGCGACATCCCCAGGACGCCTATCTCTTCCAGCGCGATTACCTCATCAACCCACTTCAAGCCCCTTCCCCCGTAGGCCGGGTTAAATCTCAGTCCCAACAGTTTACCGGCGGCAAGGCTGACCACATATTCACGCGGGTATCTAACCTTATCTGAATCCATATCCTGGAGCAGTTGCTTGGGCACAGACTTAACGAATTTTCTTACCTCTTCCCTCAGAGCCCTCTGCTTGTCAGTTAATAATGATTCCAGCATTTTTTCACCTCACAAATCCGATATATTTCCGTAAAAGTCCGGATCCGGACGCCTTACTTTAATACTATATTTAAGAGCTTGCCGGGCACATAGATAATTTTAGCAATACTTTTACCTGCGACGTAGCCTTTTATGCGTTCCTGCTCAAAGGCCAGCTTCCTGGCGTCTTCCTCGGTGATATTGACCGGTACGGAGAGCTTATCCCTGAGCTTACCGTTGACCTGTATAACCAGGGTGGTTTCTTCATCCGCAGCAAGTTCCCGGTCCCATTCCGGCCAGGACTGATTGTGAATACTATACTTGTAGCCGAGTTGCTGCCAGAGCTCTTCAGTCATATGCGGCGCGGAAGGAGCCAGCAGCAGCAGCAACGTCCTGGCCGCTTCATCCCACACCGAGCTGCTTATAGACCCGTTCTCCTGTACCCTGCTCAACACATTGCTGTATTCCATCAAAGCTGCCAGCATAGTGTTGAAACGGAAACGTTCCATATCCTCTGTGGCCTTCCTAATCGTCTTGTGCATGATCCTCAGCCATTCTTTCTGCGCATCCGTGTCAAGCTGCTTCTCCTGATATTGGACTGATAGCAGGGTCCAGACCCTTTTCAACCAGCGGCCCATACCGATGATGCCGTTATCATTCCACTCGCCACCCTGCTCCCACGGTCCAACAAACATCAGATAAACACGGACGGCATCGGCGCCGATGTCAGAAACATATTCATCCGGGTTCACCACATTGCCTTTTGACTTACTCATCTTTTCACCCTGGCAGACAATGATGCCCTGGTTAAACAGGCGCGTAAACGGTTCATCAAATTTTACTATCCCTATATCCCTGATAGCCTTAATAAAGAAGCGGGAGTAAAGCAGGTGCATTGTGGCATGCTCGGCGCCGCCCGTATAAAGATCTACGGGCATCCAATAATCAAGCTGGTCCCGGCTAAACGGGTATTTATCAGAATTTGGACTGGTATACCTCAGGAAATACCAGGAGGAGCACATAAACGTGTCCATGGTATCGGTTTCCCGTTTTGCAGCAGCGCCGCATTTCGGGCACCTGGTATTTACAAAGGATTCACAGTATTTGAGCGGCGATTCTCCGGTTGGTTTGAATTCAGCATCAGGGGGCAAAAGCACAGGCAGTTCATTCTCCGGTACGGGGATAATGCCGCATTTGGCGCAATATACCATGGGAATGGGTGCGCCCCAATACCTCTGACGGGAGATCAGCCAGTCCCGCAGTCTATACGTAATAGTCTTGCCCCCCCAACCTTTCCCGGAGAGGAAATCACAGATAGCCGACATCATTTCCCCGTCGGATAAGCCGTTAAACTGGGCCGAGTTAACCATGTTACCGCCTTCCAGGTGGGCTGCTTCCAGGTCCTTCCCATCCCAGTTATCCGGCGCGACCACCAACCTGATGGGTATGCCATATTTCTTAGCAAAATCGAAATCCCTCTGATCGTGAGCTGGGACCCCCATCACAGCGCCCGTCCCGTACTGAGGCAGGACATAATCAGCGATCCAAACAGGTACTTTTTCGCCGTTTACACGGTTGACAACATAGCTTCCCAGGAATACACCGGTCTTTTCAGTGTCGGCGGCTGTCCTTTCGAATTCTGTCTGCCTCTGTGCGCTGCGGATATAAGCTTCCACCTCAGCTTTCCTGCCGGGAACGGTCAATCCGGGGACCAGCGGATGCTCCGGCGCAAGTACAAAGAAAGTTACGCCGAATAAAGTGTCCGGCCGCGTTGTGAAAACCCTGATTTCCTTCTCTTCGATACCCGGTTCATCCAGGCCGAAAGATATATCTGCGCCATAGCTTTTGCCTATCCAGTTGGTCTGCATAATCCGGATACGTTCCGGCCAATCGATCTTGCTGAAATCAAGCAACTCATCCGCGTACCTGGTGATTTTGAAAAACCACTGCTCGAGCCGCTTTTTCTCCACGGTGGTGTCACAGCGCCAGCAGATACCGTCGCCCACCACCTGCTCATTGGCCAATACGGTCTGACATTGCGGACACCAATTGACGGCGGCTTTCCCGCGATATGCCAGTCCGGCTTCATATAGTTTTAAAAAAAACCACTGTGTCCACTTATAATACTCGGGGAGACAGGTGATAACCTCCCTGTCCCAGTCATATATAGCGCCTATGGTCCGCAATTGCCGGCGCATATTTTCGACATTTTGCAATGTCCAGACCGATGGATTAATGCCGGTGGATATCGCCCGGTTTTCAGCAGGAAGACCGAACGCATCGAAGCCCATGGGATGAAGCACATTGTAACCCCGCATCATTTTGTAGCGGGCATATACATCGGAAGGGGCCATGGCATACCAGTGCCCGATATGCAGGTCACCCGATGTGTAAGGAAACATGGTCAAGGCATAAAATTTAGGCCTCGGATCATCCTCTTTAACCCTGTACAAATGGTCTGCCGCCCACCTTTCCTGCCATTTCTTCTCGATTTCCTGGGGGTTGTAGTTGATTGCAGCTTTCATAGTAGTCAGAATTTTAGCCTTTGAGGCTCAAAGCGTCAACATATTGATTATAAATCAAGCTCACTCTATGCCGGTAAACCGGAAATCTGGTATCATAAATTCATATAGGATTTAATATGCTGCCGGAAAAATTTGAGAGGCTCGTAATCGATACCGTTGCCGGGATGCCTGCTGAATTTAAAGAGATGCTGGATAACATCGATATATGTATACAGGACTGGCCAAGCGGGCAACAATTGAAAAGCGTCGGGTTGCGTGATAAATACGATTTACTCGGTTTATATGAAGGTACGCCGAGGACGCAGCGGGATCAAAACTATAACCTGGTCCTGCCGGACAAGATCACGATATTTCAAAAACCCCTTGAAGCTCAATGCCCATCCACTCGGGAGCTGAAGGAAGAGATAGTGAGAACTGTGAAACATGAAATAGCGCATTACTTTGGGCTTGATGATGAACGTTTGGATGAGATTGAAAACAGGGCCGGCCGTTAATCACTATTGATTTACACTTAATTTTAGCGTAGAGTATTACCAGTGCTACATGTGGTAAATACTTTGGAGGCTTAATATAAATGAGAAGGTTGCCATTATCGCTGCCAATTGCCTTGTTGATATTGGTGCTACTTGTGTTGCCGCTTGCCGTTGCAGCCGACGGCACAACCGGGCTGCCTGACGGCCTGACGCTTACTAAAGGTGTCCCTTTCATTCAACCTATTGAAGCCAATAAAGGACAGACCGTAACTATAAAAGTCACCGCCACAAACAGCAGCGCGGTTCAACTCGATTACTCGCTGCCCATCAAGATAAATGGGACTGCTTATGGAACACCCCAGGCGATTTCCCTTGCGCCCTCGGCCAGCAAGGATATTACATTTACCGTTACGGCGCAAAACGCGGGCAATAACGATGTGACGGTGGGTAACCTGCAGGGGTTCTTTACGGTAAAGGGCGGTTCATTTTTCGACATGTTTCCTCTCTATGTCTGGATAATATTCGGCGTCATACTGATAATTCTCGTCCTGTTACTTGCCCTGGTGCTGATGAAACCAAAGAATAAAGCCGGCGCACAGCCAAAGCAGTTCCCGCAGCAGGGTAAGCAGAGGGGTAAAGCGGGTAAACCCGGTGCTCCCGGCTCTTTCCAGCAACCGGGCGGACGGCCGGGGATGCCGGACGGGATGGCGCCCGGTATGCAGGGCCTGGGCCAGTTTGGCGCACCCTACGATATGCAGGCGCCGGGCATGGCAGGGATGCAGCAGCCTTTTCAGCAACAGCCTCAACCAGGTATGCAGCCTTTCCAACAGCAAAACGCGCCGGGCATGGCTCAGCCTTTCCCATCACAACCCGGTATGCCTCCCTTATTCCAGCAACAGCCACAGCCCGGCATGCCGCCGTCATTCCAGCAGCAACCGCAGCCGGGTATGAGTCAACAATTCCCGCCCCCCCCGGGCACACCACCTTTCCACCAGCAATCCCAGCAGGGGGGCGCGCAACCTTTACCCCCCCAACCTCAGCAGGGGATGCCGCCTTCCGCTATGAGAGGACCTCAATATCCTCAAGCCCCCCATATGCCGCAACCGGGCCAGCAACCTCCGCAGCAACCGCCGATGCATGGCATGCAACCCAATATACAGCAACCGCTGGGACACGGCATGCCTCCTCCTCCACCTAATGCGTTCGGGGCACAACCCGGGATGCCTTTTGGAATGCAGCCGCCGGCGCCGCAAATGCCCGGGCAAATGTATCCACCCATGCACATGCCGGGTCAGCCGACCGCACAGGGCGGAATGCCACCGCCGATGCCCGTCAATTACCAGTCGATGGGTATGCCGAAATTTTCAGTCAGCAACCTTTCGATTACGCCTAACGCCGTTAAAGTCGGCGAACCGGTTAACATCAGCATTTATGTAACCAATAACGGCATGCAAACCGGCAAATACAGCGTTGTTCTGCGTATCGGCGGCGTGGTGGAAAACATCAGCGATATGACCTTATCGCCCGGCCAAAACCAGACAGCCAGCTTTGTGGTAGTCAAAGATGCCCCCGGCGATTACTATGCCGATATAGACGGTCTTGGCGGGTTCTTCAACGTAATCCCCCTTAACCCGCCGTCATTCATTGTGAGCAATTTTGCGATTTCTCCGGAACGCGTCAGGCAGGGACAACCTGTCATCGTAACAGCCACTGTAACCAATACCGGGGAGATCACCGGCAGCCACCCCCTGGTATTGAGAGTAAAGGGAATGGCAGAGGCCCAGCAGGAAGTGCTGCTCGAACCGGGCAAAATGCAGGAGGTCGAATTCCAGGTGAGCAAAGATACGCCCGGGTTCTACCCTGTATCAATGGAAAACTGGACGGGCAAATTCGTCGTTGAAATGGATTGGACCGGTTAGCAACAGGAACCGAGATAGGTCTATTCTATTTCGCTACCGGTTTTCAGCAACTGGTCCTTGTCCGTCAGATAATCGATATATAATATGCCGTTGAGATGATCGATTTCATGCTGCATAGCCTGGGCAAGCAAATCTGAACCCCGTTTGCGGAAGAGTTTTCCTTTACGGTCCCTCGCCTGTATCCTGACAGACTCAGCCCTGGGCACCTCAGCCTGGTATCCCGGCACACTCAGGCAGCCTTCGACTACCAGCCGCTTGCCTTTTGCTTCTACTACGACAGGGTTTACCAGGACAAGCACCTCCTGTTCAGGTACCTGGATGACCACGATTCTCAGCGGCACACCGACCTGGTTTGCTGCCAGGCCCACACCGGAAGCCTCGTGCATGGTTTCGATCATATCGTCGATCAGCTTCCGGATAGAATCGTCAACCGAGGCGATTTTTTTGGCTTTTTTCCTCAGCACCGGGTCGGGGGTTGTGCGTATTTTTAGCACGGCCATGATAAATAATTAAAGCATACCCACAGGGTCAACGTCCACTATCCACCCCGCAGGATAATTGATACCTTTCAGCAGCCCCTGTAACTGCTGTCCCACAACAATAATCTGCATCTGGTACTTGCCGCGCAACCGTGATAAATGAGCAGGCGCCGGACCTATCAATCGTAATCCCGGTAAACCCTGTATCGCGATTTGCTGTTTTAGGGTATTTGCCATCGATCTCGCCTGCCGGTTGCAGCTTTCCTGGCTTCGATTGCTGACGGTCAGCCGGACTATGCTGTTATAGGGCGGATACCCGAAAGCGGCCCTGTATTTTATCTCCTGTTTATAGAACCCCGGGTAATCATGCCTTGCAGCATATTTGATCGCATAGTACCCCGGGTTGAAAGTTTGGATGACCGCGCGTCCCGGCACATGTGCCCGCCCCGCCCGGCCTGCGACCTGGCAGAGAAGCTGGAAGGTCCTTTCCGCGGACCGGAAATCAGGCAAATTCAACCCTGTATCGGCGTTAATCACGCCTACTAATGACACCCCCGGAAAATCCAGACCTTTGGCCAACATCTGCGTGCCGATCATTATGTCTGCTTCGCGTTTGCGGAACATGTCAATCAATTTTGAATATGCCTTCGCGGTTGCCGCGGCATCACTGTCAAAGCGCAGGATCCCGGCCTTTGCAAAAAGCCTCCTGCATTCAGCCTCGACTGTTTGTGTGCCTATGCCCAGGTACTTGATATCAACGCTTGCGCAAGCCGGGCATTTCGCAGCGGCGGCGTAAGTCCGCCGGCAGTGGTGGCAGACCAGGCGTTTGCTGGCCGCATGATATGTCAATGTCCCCGAGCATTTTCTGCAGCTAAATACCCAACCGCAATTGCCGCATTCAATAAATGTGGCAAGCCCGCGCCGGTTGATATACAGCATTACCTGCTCATCCCTGCCCAGAGAAAGCACAACCTGTTTTTTAAGCAGGCGGCTGAAGATGCTGCGGTTTCCCGCTTTGAATTCGTCGCCCATGTTAACCACGCTGACTTCGGGCAGCGGCAGGTTACCCTGGGCAGAAACCCGTTCATTCAACTCGATCAGTCGGTACTGGCCCTGCAGTGCCCGGTAATAAGTCACAACATCAGGCGTAGCGGTCCCCAATACCAGTACAGCGCCGGTTAAGGCCGCCAGGCGGATAGCCACATCGCGCGCATGGTACCTGGGCATTTTGTCCGATTGTTTATAGGCCCACTCATGCTCCTCGTCGACTATTATCAACCCGAGTTCAGGTTGCGGCGCGAAGATGGCGCTGCGCGGCCCTATGACAATGTCGAATTCACCTCTGCTGATACGCCTCCACTCGTCGTACTGTTCACCGGCAGATAACTTGCTATGTATGACCGCCACCCTGCCGGGGAACCTTGCAAAGAAGCGGTCGGTTATCTGCTGTGTCAGAGCAATCTCAGGGACCAGGCATATGCCCCGTTTTCCCTGCCTGATCGTCTCCGCCAGTGCGGCCAGGTATATTTCAGTCTTACCGCTGCCGGTTACACCGTTAATCAGGAATGCGCCGGGCCCGCGGTAATCCGGCCCTCCCTTAATTGCTGTCTCTACCGGTTGCCAGGCATCCTTTTGCCCGGCGGTAAATTGCAAGGGAAACTCAAGCGCAAAATCTCTCCGCGCCAGTGGATCGCGGAATACCTCTTCATCCTCCAGGATAATCAGCTTTTTAAGCAGCAGGGCTTTGATAACACTGCCTCCGCATTTGACCCGCGAGAGTACCTGGCCTACCGGCAACCTGCCCCCTGTGGCCTCAAGAAGTTTCAGCACCTCTGCTTGCTTGGCCCCACCGGCCGTGCCCGTTTTTCCCCGGCCATCGGCCTGACCTGCAGCAGTATTCAGTGCCACGTATTTGATATATTTAGCTTTCTGGGGTTTTCCGGTCCCTGAACCCGGCGGCAACATCAGTGCAATAGCATCGAAAACGGGGGAAAGGTAATAATCGGCAATCCACAGGGCCAGGTCAATACGCTCAGGACTTATGATAACCGGGGGTGAGATGGGTTCTATAATGTCCCGCGTATCCTGGACAGCAGTGGAATTCGACAGGCTGAGCACAATGCCACGGACCACCCTGGCGCCGAAGGGCACCAGCACTCCCTGCCCTCTCAGGATGCTTAACGATCCCGGTACTGAATAGGTAAAAGCATGCCGGTGGCCGCCAGGTGCATCGACGGCCACCTCAGCAAATTTCATGCAGCTTATTCAGGTTCAGTTACGGGGGCCTCCGGCTGGCCGGCTGGCGCCTCAACAAGCATATCCGGCACTACCACCTGGGCAATATTCTCCCGCCTTTCCTTTAGCCTGGCTTCCTTGGTGCTGAGACGCCTGATATAGTACAGCTTGCTGCGCCTGACCTTACCATGGCGCACAACTTCAATTTTCTCCAGCAACGGTGATGCCAGCGGGAACGTATGCTCCACGCCCACACCCGAAGTCACACGCCTGACGGTGAAATTCCCTCCTGCATTATGCTTGGCAACCTTGATAATCAAGCCCGGGAATACCTGCAGGCGCTCACGGTTAGCCTCCTTGATCTTGAAGCTGACACGCACGTTATCACCGGGCGCCAGTTTAGGCAGGCCCGCTGTCACTTTGTTCTTTCCTACAACCTTTATATCCATTTCAGATCCCTATCCTTTATATATTATTATCAATTAT
This sequence comes from Chloroflexota bacterium, assembly GCA_026389715.1. Lineage (GTDB taxonomy): Bacteria > Chloroflexota > Dehalococcoidia > GIF9 > UBA5629 > CAIMUM01. Next base: position 1,668 of record JAPLHK010000035.1, on the reverse strand, counting down.
TATTTAAATCTTGCGATTTCAACAACTTTTTTTCGGCATCAGTCAGCGCTGCCTTGCGCAACAGGTCCGGCCGCCTGGCAGCCGTCCTCAGAATACTCTGCCGGCGCCGCCAATCAGCAACAGCCTTATGATCCCCGGATAAAAGCACATCCGGCACGTTGCTTCCCCTGTATTCGGGAGGCCTTGTATACTGGGGGTATTCCAGCAGGTTGCCGACATGCGACTCCTCGGCCAGGGATGTATCGGAACCTATGGCGCCGGGCAACAACCTTACCAGGCAATCGATAATCACCATGGCTGCTGATTCGCCTCCGCTGAGCAGGTAATCGCCGACACTTATCTCATCGCAAGCAAGTTGCTCCGCAACCCGCTCGTCGATACCTTCATAGTGGCCGCAAATCAATATTATATTACTATTATCAGCTAATTTTCCAGCTAACTCCTGGGTAAGCAATTCGCCCTGGGGGGTCAACAGTATCAGGCGAAAGGCTGCTGCTGCATTCTCTGCCTTTATTGATTCCACTGCCTCTAATATAGGCTCCGGCTTCATGACCATACCGGCGCCGCCCCCGTACGGGTAATCATCCACGGTATGGTGCTTATCGTGTGTAAATGACCTGATGTTATGCAGCCTGACTTTGACTATTCCCTGGGCTATTGCCCTGCCGATAATACTGTGCTCCAGAAAACCTGGAAAAGCCTCCGGAAATAATGTCAGCACATCGATATTTAACATTTCCTGATCATCCTGCAAAGCGGCAAACAAGGTAGGTATTCTACCACACCACTCGTAAAGTACCAAGTTAACCGCCTGCCCAGGTCCTGTGCGAATAGTAGAACACTTGATCTATGTACCTATATATAGTGATGAACAGCGGTATTTATCCTACAAGTTGTGGTTGCGGGCAAATAAACTTTAGAGGAAAGCCGAATCTTTCCGAAATGCCGCAACTTTTTCCCTGAAAAAGCTTGACAGTGGGGAAAAAATAAGTAAAAATGGGTCATAGTGGTAAAAAATGGTAAAAAGGGGGAAACGAAATGGTGATAAGTTGTCAGTGTGAAAACATTGCGAACCATGAGTTGTTCTCCTTTTTGAAAGAAAATGACATCACCGGTCACAGGCTGCGCCTGTTGTTATTCTGGGGCAGGCATCCCCAGGCCAAATTTAACCTCGACGGCATCGCCCATGTCCTCGATATCACCTGCTTCCACCTGAGGGAATTGCTGCGCGAGATGATAAGCAAGGGAATAATTGAAGAGAGGTACTGCGCCAGCGGCATCGCCCACTATTCCCTGAATTCAGAACACGCCCTGAGCGAATACATACAGGAACTCGCCAACCTCGATTGGAGCGTAATAAGAAACCTCGAAGGAGAAGTTGAGCGCGAAGCGCTCATGGCCTGACGGCCGCGCAAGGATTGAGCATTAATGTTTGTCGGTGAATACGAATACAAGGTTGATAACAAGGGCCGTCTGCCCTTGCCTCCGCGTTTCCGTAAGGAATTGGAAGATGGCCTGGTCCTGACGCTGGGACCCGACAACTGCATTGCGGCCTATCCCAAAGCCGATTGGATAAAAATGACGGCCAACCAGGCGCCTCCCAATTTACTTTCCTCCGATAAAGAAAGAAAGATAAACCGCTTTTTCTTCAGCAATGCCAACGAAGTA
>JAPLHK010000097.1:23549-31998 GCA_026389715.1 Chloroflexota bacterium | reverse complement strand
CGATGTCCAGGATCAGGCAGGGCGTTTGGATTTCGGCTGCAGTCATACCTGGAAGAGCGGGCACGTCGTAACCGACGTCGAGCCCTTTGAGATTCTCCGGTTTATTCATTTATCTTCCCTCCTTTCCCCAAAACCTGGATATAAACGACGGATAATTTTACTATCTTAAAAGGAAAATTTCATTTCAACCGGATTTTAGTCCAATCTACCGCAGAATTACACCAATGAAAATACAAAAGCTAAAATCCATAGGATTTTAGCTTTTGTATTTAATCGGTTAGTGGAGTTTGGTTTTTTGGACCCGCCACTTCTTATGGCAATCGTTATTTCTTTGGCGGAATCCAGGTACTATCACCCCATGCGCTTGCACACCCTGTAGCAGTATTGCTGTTACCCCAGGTTCCTTTACTGGCGCCTGTTCCCCCCAAATTGCTGTTGCCCCAGGACGACAAATAGGGTAAGCCTTCATTTTGAGGTCCGGCTGCCTTGACTGGAGTCGCATTATACACAAGAATATTTGCCAGACAGAAAACCGCTGCAATAATTAGAATACCCAGATATTTTTGTGATTTCATGACTTTTCGCTCCCTTCTTGTAAAAGTTACCAAACATTAAAATCGACTTTTGACATAATTTATCTTGCCGCTGGTCAATTACCAATGATTTTCCCACTGTAATTATGCTCGATCCAAAGCTGTAAAGCCTCGATAAATACTTGAGCCATACTCTTGCCCTGCATTAATGCCAGTCCCCTGGCCTGTGTTCTGAGCTTTGCGAGTTGGGGGAATTCTTTTGACCTGTATTCAATTCTTGACATTTATGACAATTCTCCTGTAGCGGTATTAAAGAACCATGCTTTTCCTTGAAGTTTTTTTCACATTGTTTTTCTTAACTCGAGTTCTTTGTACACAGTTTAACACTACTGTATGAACCGGTGATGAAGGGAACATGAACGCAAGATGAATGACAGTTTAGAATTCCAGGCCGTATAGCCTTTGCCCTGCCGTAGTTTAGCCGGTATTCAACGGCCGGTATTCATGACTGACCGGTAAAAGGTCTATTTAATGGCTGTGTAGACAGCAGCGGCGCCGAAGAAAAGTCTTTTTGCCGTAGCCTGTTTAAAGCCTGCTTTCAAGAGGAATCCCTGCATTTCCACGGCGGAATAGAAATTCCGGGCTGATTCTGCCAGGTAGCGGTAGGCCCCTTTATTCCCGGAAATGAGATATCCGCTGTGAAAGACCCACAGCCTCAGGTAAAGATGATCGAGGAAGCGGATGAATGGTGAGGTGGGCTGGCTGCTTTCAACAATGACGAACCTGCCGCCGGGTTTCAGCACCCTGAGTATCTCGTTCAAATAAATTGGAGTCAGGGGGTTATTGTAGGTGAGGTGGCGGAAGGCAAAGGAAATCCCGATGCAGTCGAAGTAGTGGTCGGAGAAAGGCAGCCGTGCTACATCAGCCTTGATAAAGCGGATGTTTCCCCCACTGGCTGCTGTTTTGGCCGTAGCTATCTCCAGCATGGGCTGGCTGTAATCGACGCCGGTAATTTCGGGAGTATATTGAGCAAGTTTGGCGATGGTAATGGCGAGGTCTCCGGTGCCGCAGCAAATGTCCAGTATACGAGCAGGCCGGTCCTGCAGGCAGGCCAGGGCGGCTTGCCTGCGCCAGCCGTTATCCATGCCCAGCGTGATGACGTGGTTTATCAGGTCGTATCGGCCGGGTATGCGGGTGAAGATATGATACAAGGGACGGACGGTCTGAGGCTTGCCTGGATCAGCAGATATCACTTATTTACCTATACCTTGAAAAGGACGGATAGGATGTAGCCCGCGCCGATCAGCACCTGTGTCAGCAGGACGACCATAACGTTGCTGGCCAGGGCGGGTATTAGCTGGGCTCTCTCTTTGTAGCGGAACGAGCCGCGTATTGCCCTGACGGCCAGCGGCAAAGTCAGCAGGGCCAGTAATGTGAATACGGGCATTGCTTTGAATATGACAGCCACGATGATCCAGATATAGACCATGGCTGTAAATACAGTGAAAACAACGGCTGCCCCGCGGCCGCCCATAGTTATCGGCAGTGTTTTCCTGTTGGCCACCCTGTCTGCTTCAATGTCGGGGAATTCATTGAGCAGCAGCAGGTTATGTACCAGGAAACCGGATGGAATCGAGGCTATTACGGCATGCGCGGTATACATGCCTGTCTGCGAGAAATACATGCCGAGAACGGGCAGGACCCCCAGACCCAGGAAAGGCGACCATTCAGGCCAGTAAAATTTCTGTATCAGCGGACTATATAAAACGATGCAAACCGCTGCCACAATTATGAGCGGCAGCAGCAACCAGCCTTTGGTAAGTATGAAGTAAATGCCTATGGGAATTGTCAGCAGCAATGTGATAATGCCTATCCAGAGCACCTCGCGCGGCGACAATAACCCATCTTTGAGCATACCGCTGCCGCCGCTGAAGGGCGTCCGGTCGGTGACCTTGTCGATGCCGCTCCTGTAGTCGAAGTAATCATTGAGGGTATTTACGCTCGTGTGCGCCAGGATCAGGCCGAATGTGGCAAGCAGCGCGTCGCCGATATTAAAGAAACCATCGTACCAGGCAATGCATGTCCCGGTCAGGCCGAGAACAACCGAAAGTATCAGGAACTGCGGCCTTGTCTCTAAAAAATATAGCTTTGCCTTCATATCACCTCGCGAGATGGAGAGGATTATAGCAGAAAAAAACCGCGTACTGAAAAGCCACGCTACGGTCACTATTTCGGTATAGGTTTTACCAGGGGTCGATAAATGCGCGGCCCTTGTCGCTTAAGTAAGAATTTGATACCGACTTTAGCCCGCGCATTATCCAGCGGCGTGTTTCGGCCGGATCGATAACGGAGTCTATCTCCAGGTAGGACGCCATATTCATGGCCTTGCCCATGGCGTAGGCCTGTTCCACGAAAAATTTGTAGGTTGCCTCGCGTTCAACAGGGTCTTTGATGGCTTCAAGCTCTTTCCTGAAGCCGTGCCTGACAGCCCCTTCCAGCCCCATGCCTCCGAATTCTCCCGTCGGCCAGGATGCGGTGAAGAACAAGTCATGGAAACCGCCCGCCGACATGGCCATGGCGCCGAGGCCGTAACCCTTGCGCAGGACTACGGTGAAGAATGGGACCGTGGTATGCGCCCCAACCACAAACATGCGGCAGACATGCCGCACCTGGGCGCGCACCTCTACCTCGGGACCGACCATAAAGCCGGGCGTATCACATAACGACAGGATAGGCAGGCGGTGCACATTGCAGAGCTGCATAAAGCGTGCGGCCTTATCCGCATCTTCCGCTTCGATCGCTCCGCCCATGTGCCTGGGATCGTTGGCCATTACGCCCATGGGCCTGCCCTCGATGCGCGCCAGCGATGTAACCATGCCCGGACCGAACTGCGGGCGGAGTTCGAGCACGCTGCCGGTGTCCGCCAGCGCCTCGATTACGGCCCGCACGTCATACACGCGCAGCCTGTTCTCGGGTATCAGCCAGCGCAGGCGGCGCTGGTCGGCTGCTTCCCAATACGTTACCTCTCCCTGGAAATAAGACAGGTACTTTTTAGCTACGGACACCGCCTCCTTTTCATTTTCAACGGCAATATCGACGACGCCGTTATGCGTCTGCACGTCGATGGGGCCGATATCTTCCGGCCTGACAACACCCAGCCCGCCGCCTTCGATCATGGCCGGGCCACCCATGCCAATATTGGAGCTCCTGGTGGCGATGATCACATCACAGCAGCCGAGCAGCGCGGCATTGCCGGCGAAGCAGGGCCCTTCCACGATACCTATTACGGGAGCCTTTCCGCTCAATGCGGCAAAACGGCTGAAGGTAGTTAGATCAAGGCCGGCCACTACATTGGCATCCGTATCTCCCGGCCGGCCCCCGCCGCCCTCGGCAAAGAAAACAGTCGGCAGCCGCCACTCGTTGGCGATATGCAGCATCCTGTCCATCTTCTTGTGGTTCATCAAGCCCTGTGTGCCGGCCAGCACGGTGAAATCGTAGGCCAGCACCATGCAGCGGGCCTTATCCTCAGCAAAGTTATCACGGTTGACCGTGCCGATGCCGGCGATCAGCCCGTCCGCCGGTGTATTCTTGATCAGGTCATCCAAGGAGCGCCTGCTGCGCTGCGCTGCGACGGCCAGCGGGCCATACTCGATGAAGCTGCCGGGGTCGCAGAGGTCGTTGACGTTCTCACGGGCGGTGCGGCGGTTCTTGCTGCGCCTTTTGGCAACGGCCTGGGGACGGTTTTCATCGAGGGTAAAGGCATGCTGTTCTATTACCCCGGCCAGGTCGGGGCGGATAACATCCAGGTCGATATCCGCTTCCTTGGCCTTTAAGCCGGCTGACACCTCAGCTTCTTCGAGAAACATGAGGGGAGTGCCGCTGTTTACAGTATCGTTAAGCACCACGCAAATCGAGCGCACATAGCCGCTGCGGTCCGCCGTGATGACATGCTCCATCTTCATCGATTCCAGCACCACCAGCTTTTGCCCGGCCACCACCGCGTCGCCCTCGATAACTTCTATGTTCACCACGCAACCCTGCATAGGTGTGGTGACCGCCACAGTGCCGGCCGGCCCGGTAGCCAACTTCGCCGCCGAGGTATTTTTATTGAGGGTACCTGTTTCAAAAAAGCTGGCACGGTCAGCTTCCGGGACTGCAGCCAGCTGGGCGGCATGTTCCTCGATGAAACCGGTGTAAATATCGTTGACTGCTATCTCCGGCCTGCCTAAAACGTTGAGCAGGAAGGGGATGTTGGTCTGAACTCCCTCAACGCGGAATTCCCGCAGCGCCCGTTCGGCCTTGCGGATAGCGGCGGCATAGTCCGCTGATTTTGAGCTGACGACCAGCTTGGCCAGCAGCGAGTCGAAGGCCGGATTGGTGGTGTACCCGCTGTAGCCGTAGCCATCAACCCTGATGCCCGGGCCGGATGGCGCTTCATAAACAGTCAGTGTGCCACTTTGGGCAATAGCCTGTCCGGCAGCGTCCATGGTCTCCAGGTTGATGCGCATCTGCACGGCATAGCAGCGTGGATGTGGGGCATTGCCTGTCAGTCCCAGCTCCGCCAGTGTTTTGCCTGCGGCTATTTCAATTTGAGTGCTGACCAGGTCAACCCCGGTTACCTCCTCGGTCACCGTATGCTCAACCTGCAGCCTGGGGTTGACTTCCATAAAAGCAAACACAGCGTCTTTACCCAGTGAATCATCAACCAGGAACTCGAATGTGCCGAGGCTTAGATAGCGGGTTTCTTTGGCCAGGCGTATGGCGGCCGCGGTGATGCTATCGCGCAGCTTTGCGGAGAGCGTCGGGCAGGGAGTTGCCTCTATCAGCTTCTGGTTGCGCCGCTGCAGTGTGCAATCCCTTTCGCCAAGGTGGATAACGTTGTGGCCGTCGCCCACCACCTGCACCTCGATATGCCGCGGTTTTCTCAGCATCTTTTCAACGTAGACGTCTGCGGCGCCGAAAGCGGCGACTGCTTCAGATTGGCAGCGTGCAAAAGCCTCGTCGAGTTCGGACAAGTTATTGACAGACCTTATTCCACGTCCGCCTCCGCCCATCACCGCTTTTATCATGACGGCTGCGCCCGGCCCCAGCGATTTAAAGAAATCACGGGCCTCTTCAAGGCTGGTTGCACCTGTGGTGCCCGGTAGCAACGGGACCTTGCAGCGGGCCGCCAGTGAACGCGCTTCGGCCTTATTTCCGAACAGGTCGAGTATATCCGGCCGCGGACCTATGAAAATAATCTTCTTCTCCGCGCAGCGCCGTGCGAAAAGGGCGTTCTCGCTGAGGAACCCGTAGCCCGGATGTACGGCGTCGCAGCCCGATGCCTTGGCGACGCGAATGATCTGTTCCATATCTAAGTAGGCGGAGGCGCCTCTGCCCTGCAGTGCGCAGGACTCACCGGCGGCCAGCACGTGCAACGACTTCGCATCATCAGCCGAATATATTGCAACTGAGGCAATACCGAGGTCTGCCGCTGCGCGTGCTATGCGTATGGATATCTCTCCCCGGTTTGCTATGAGTATTTTGCTTATTTTCATAGGTACTCCTGCATCACCATTACTATTTCGTTCAGTTGTACTGCAAGCTTTTGCGGATATATTATATACCAGCTTTACACCTTGTTTTCCGCATAAAACAAATTATCGTGAATCAAAGGAGGTTAACGTGGATTTTAAATGGGTAAAATATGAAGTTGAGGATGGCATTCTGACGCTTACTATAAACCAGCCGGAGAAAATGAATGCGCAGAACGCTGATACCATGATCGAGATGGAAAGGGCTTTCGATGTTGCTGACAATGACGACCTGGTACGGGTCGTAATAGTGACCGGCGCCGGCGCCTCCGAAAACTACTTCATGGAAAGGATGCAGGGGCGGGAGGATAACCAGCCTCACCGGGACGAAGGTGGCGTGCTCACCCTGCGCATCTACGATATGAAGAAACCCGTTATAGCAGCTATCAACGGGGCTGCTGTTGGGATCGGCATCACCATGACATTGCCCATGGACATACGCATCGCCTCAAAAAACGCCAGGATGGGCTTCGTATTTGCCAGACGCGGCATAGTCTTCGACGGTTGCGCCAGCTGGTTCCTGCCGCGGGCAGTGGGTATCAGCACGGCGGCGGAGTGGGTCTACAGTGGAAAGATATTCCCGGCCCAGGAAGCCTATGATAAAAAGCTGATAAGTGAGATAGTAGAGCCGGAAGATCTCATGCCGAGGGCTCGCCAGATAGCCGCCGAGATAGTGCAGAACACATCGTCCATATCGGTCGCCCTGTGCCGGCAACTGATGTGGAAGATGCTGGGGGCGGACCATCCGATGGAAGCGCACATCATCGAATCGAAGTCACTGAACTGGATCTTCGGCATGCCGGATGCGCGGGAAGGTATCGAATCGTTCATTGGAAAAAGGCCGCCGGCTTTCCCGATGAAATTAAGCAGTGATATGCCTGTTTTTTATCCGTGGTGGAAGCAGCGCGAATTCAAATATTACTAAGGGCAGCAATGCGTCCGCTGAGGATGCAGACAACTCTGCTGCCCGCTGCCGGCTGTATATAGCCAAGTGTTAACAGGATACGTCTCCTGCTGCCTATTGTTTGAGGGCAATTACCTCGATCTCCACGGGTATGTTTGCCGGCAACTGTTTAGCCGCGATACAGGTCCTGGCCGGTGGGTCCTTGGGAAAATAAGTGGTATAAACCTCGTTCATAGCGTTGAAGTCAGCCATATCCCTCAGGTACACGTTGGCCTTTACCACCCTGTCCAGGCCGCTGCCTGCCGCTATTAGAATTTTGCTGATATTCTCAAGGACGATCTTTGTGGCCTTCTTGACATCGTCAAATTCAAAAATGTTATTTTCAATATCGATGGGACCGGTTCCGGATACAAAAATGAACCCGCCCGCCTCCGCTGCGTGAGAATAGGGTCCGGCCGTCGCCTGGCCTGATACAATAAAGACCTTCTTTTCCATACTGAAATCCTCCTCAAAGCAGGTTAATTGGTTTTTCTATCTGGTTTAATGTTTAAATGGGATGGCGTGTACGCCCCAGTATCCCAGGTAAGAGAACAAGATATGTTTCGGGATCCTCCCTGCCGCGCCAAGCAGCATAAATTTCCAGGCCGGGTATTTTAATACACCGGAAGCCATTCCCGCTATATCAAACAACGGGTTCGGTATCAGTGCCAGAAGGAAGATGGTCCAGTTGCCCCATTTGGCCATCCATCCGACCACCCTTTCATATGTTTTATTGTAGGGCATTGCCATCCGCCCGCTATAGCCCAGCATATAACCGGTCAATTCCCCTATGGTAGCTCCCACGCCGGAGGCTAAGCCGACCCACAGCGGGTCCCAGGGGTCCGGGGATAGGGCTCCCATTGCAGAGGTCATGGCCAGACCGGGTATCGGGATTATCAATGTGGCGGAAGCTGCCATAGACAGGATGAAAATACCTAAATATTTAAGACCTGCATACTGGGCCAGCCAGATGGAAAATCCCGCTATGTTTTTCCTCTGCCAGATAATGACTAAAAGGAGCGCTATCACAAAAACCAGTGTGATAACCTGCAGGACCCTGTCCTTACTCCAGAAACCCTGTATCGTTTCCGGTTCGTCGCCTGGCATTTGGCCTGACGGGCTCTTTTCGTTGTTTTTCATATTTTCGGCAGAAGGCTGGCGTATTTTTCAGTCCTGCTGAGGCCGGCCTCCGACTGTATAAGCCAGGTCATCCAGCAAACCTCGATGGCCCTGTACCCGGTTTGCGGAGCTAAAGCTTCTACTGCAAGCACAAATTCTATATCATTTGCCGGCCGTTTGATACCTGCTGTATCAAGGATTTCATAAATAACCCTTTTGACGATTTTGTCCGGCATTACCGTATCAACCCCACCCATCATACGCAGGTACTGGTAGGTGTT
>JAPLHK010000097.1:0-23499 GCA_026389715.1 Chloroflexota bacterium | reverse complement strand
GCCCAGTAAATCAGAGCATCCCGGTCGTCGATCTTTTTCTGCTGCTTGACCCATGCCAGGTGAGCGGCTATCTCCCTGGCTACTTTCCAGGATCGGGCGTTTTTCCATATTTGCCGCAGTTCCGCATCTGTCGCATCGACAAGGTCTTCGAAGGTGTTAACCCTACCGGTCTCAACAAACCGCTGGTTGAAAAGCTCTACCCTGGGTACCACGGATTGAAAATAATTCAGGCCTATCGAGTCGAATGCGGCGTCGACGGTCATGAGCACTGGATTGCCGTTCCAGCGGGCGCAATTAAGGCAGCGCTCGCAATGCTCACGCACCATCGGCGCCCGCGACATGTAGCTGGCGATTACCCGGTTAAGCGAAGCAAGTTTTTTATTTTTGCGCATGGCAATATCCGCAATAAAGCCAAATTATAACATCAAATCCAGAGTGGTCATGGGAAGTAACAGACAGGCTATTGCACAATGATTGTGTTATGTTCTATTCTTAATACACAGGGTAAAAATAAATTTCGGTGAGGGGATAGCATGTCCGGACATTCTAAGTGGGCCACAATCAAACGACAGAAGGGTGTAGCCGATTCCCGGCGCGGGGCCATGTTCACCAAGTTCACGCGCGAGATTATCATCGCAACCAGGCAGGGTGGGCCCAGTCCCGAGGGGAATTTCCGGCTACGGCTCGCAATACAAAAAGCACGTGATAACAACATGCCCAAGGACAATATCGAGAATGCTATTAAGAAAGGCAGCGGGGCAGCCGAAGGCACTATATTCACCGAAATGATAATGGAGGGCTACGGGCCGGCAGGTATAGCAATCCTGCTTGAGGCCATGACCGATAATCGCAACCGCACCGTGTCTGAGATAAGAAGCACTTTTATGAAATACAACGGCAACCTCGGTGAAAACGGCAGCGTTGCCTGGATGTTTGAAAATACAGGGGTGATAGCTGTAGATACCGCCGGGATGAACGCCGACGATTTTACACTGTATGCTATCGACGCGGGCGCTGCGGATGTCAAAGAAGATAAGGGTATCCTTGAGATTTACACGGAACCCAAGGATTTCGAGCAGGTTAAACTGGCGATTGAAAAACGCAAAAAGCCTATATCGGCAGAGGTTACCATGCTGCCCAAGAATACGATTTCCCTTCCGGAAAAGGAATCACTCCAGACGGTTAAGCTGCTGGAAAAGCTTGAGGATTTGGACGATGTCCAAAGGGTCTTCTCCAACCTGGAGTACAGCGATGCCCTTATCGAAAAACTGAAGGCCGAAGCGTAGCCATCCCCGAGTTGGCTTTTGAAACATCGGGACAGAATTGTACTCTGCGGATTTGCTTCGTAAACTGTGCAGCGGCTATTCCATAAACCTTAGAGATAAGATCAGGACGTGAGTATTGCGAGTATTGGGCATAGATCCGGGGACACTCAACATGGGCTATGGCATAGTTGAAGAAAGGGGTGGCAATATCAGCATGGCCGGGTGCGGCGTGATATCAGTTCCGCCGAAAATGCCGGTTGAGCAAAGGTTATTTGTTCTGCATGCGGAACTGTCCAAAATAATCGCCAAATTTCAGCCGGAGGAGGCCGCTATCGAGGAGCCTTTTGTAGCGGGAAATGCCCGCTCTGCGCTGGCCATCGGCCGTGCGCAGGCGGTAGCTATACTGGCGGCGGCACAGGGTGGATTGCCGGTCTTCCGCTACATGCCCACCCATGTCAAGCAAATGGTAACCAGCTATGGAAGGAGCAGCAAAGACCAGGTAAAACAGGTTGTCAAGCTGCAGCTAGGGGTCATAGATATCCCCGAGGCCAGCGATGCGGCGGACGCCCTGGCCGTGGCTATTTGCCACCTGAACCAGAGGCATCTTAACGACGTATTAAAGAGGGGTTATTAGGTTATGCTTGCCGGAGTAGAAGGAGTAATTGTCAGCAAGACCGCTAATTCGGTTAAAGTGAGGGCCGGTCCGGTTACTTTCCTGGTCAGCGTGCCCGGCTCCACTTTAAGCAAACTGGGTCACCCCGGGAGCGTTGTTTCGCTGCATACGCATTTATACGTCAGGGAAGACGTGCTGGCACTGTATGGCTTCTCCTCGCAGCAGGAACTGGCGCTATTTGAACAGCTTATCACGGTCAGCGGTATCGGCCCCAAGGTCGCGCTGGCCCTGTTGACCACTTTGAGAGCCGAACAGATTATCGCGGCCATCATCAGCGGCAATGCGGACCTGCTCAGCCAGGTCCCGGGCATAGGCAAGAAAACGGCCGGGCGTATCATCCTCGATCTACGGAGTAAGCTGGAGAAGGGCTGGGAAGGTGAATTCCTCCCTTCGATAACCGAATCAGACAGCGACGCGGTGTCGGCGCTGACCGGGTTGGGCTACTCGATCAGGGAAGCTACACAGGCATTGGGCAATATACTGATTCTATAATTATTAAGCTATGCCGCCGTTCAAGATAGTATCTGATTTCGGGATGACGGGCGATCAACCGCAGGCTGTTGATGCCCTGGTGCGCGGCGCTGAGGATGGGCTGAAGCACCAGACATTGCTGGGCGTCACGGGCAGCGGCAAAACCTTCACCATGGCCAACGTGGTCGAGAGGCTGCAGCGTCCCACCCTGGTGATGTGCCATAACAAGACCCTGGCAGCCCAGCTTGCCTCCGAGTTCAAAGAGTTCTTCCCCGAAAACTCGGTGGAGTATTTCGTCAGCTATTACGATTATTACCAGCCTGAAGCCTATATCCCCAGGACGGATACCTATATCGAAAAAGACACCGATGTAAACGAGGAGATCGATAAATTGAGGCACGCGGCCACACGCGCGCTGCTCACCAGGCGGGACGTGCTGATCGTGGCATCGGTCTCCTGCATCTACTCCCTGGGAGAACCTGAGGAATACCAGAGCTTCGTGGTCAGCGTTAGCAAAGGGCAGAAAATCGAGCGCAACAGGCTGGTGCGCCGCTTCATTGATATGCAGTACGAGCGGAACGACTTCGACTTTCAGCGCGGCAGGTTCCGCATACGCGGGGATACACTTGAGATACTGCCCGCCTATGAGGAGATAGCCATACGTATCGAATTCTGGGGTGATGTAGTCGAGCGGATTGTGGAGATAGACAGCCTGACCGGTGAACTGCTGGCCGAGAAGCAGTCGGTGGATATCTTCCCGGCCAAGCATTTTGTGACCTCGCCGGAGAAGCTGGAACCCGCTATCAAGGATATCCAGGCCGAGATGGCAGAGCGGGTGGCGGAGTTCAACCGCCAGGGTAAGCTGCTGGAGGCCGCGCGCATCGAGCAGCGAACCAACTACGATATCGAGATGCTGCGTGAATTGGGGTACTGCAGCGGGGTGGAGAATTATTCCCGCCACCTGCAGCGCAGGAAGGCCGGCAGCCCGCCCTGGACGCTGATACATTACTTTCCCAAGGATTTCCTGATCTTTATCGACGAATCGCACATGACCCTGCCGCAGATACGAGGAATGTACGGTGGCGATATGAGCCGCAAGGGTACCCTGATAGACTACGGGTTCCGCCTTCCTTCGGCGTTGGATAACCGCCCGCTCAATTTTCCCGAGTTTGAGGGCCTGGTAAACCAGGCTGTATATGTTTCGGCTACCCCCGGTCCCTATGAGTATAAACACAGCCAGCAGGTGGTGGAGCAACTGGTCAGGCCGACCGGCCTGCTCGAGCCGACCATTGAGATAAAGCCGACCAAAGGCCAGATCGATGACCTGATTCACGAAATAAAGCTCAGGGTCGGCAGGGAAGAAAGGTGCCTGGTGACAACACTGACCAAAAAGATGGCGGAGGAGCTGGCGGATTACCTGCGCGAAATGGATGTTAAAACGCATTACCTGCATTCCGAGGTGGATACACTGGAGCGCGTCGAGATATTGCGCGACCTGAGGCTGGGTGTTTACGATGTAGTGGTAGGCATCAACCTGCTGCGTGAGGGACTTGATCTTCCGGAGGTCAGCCTGGTAGCTATACTCGATGCCGACAAGGGAGGGTTTTTAAGGTCCAGGGATTCGCTTATTCAGACCATGGGAAGGGCGTCCCGGCACGTGGATGGGCACGTCATCCTTTACGCGGACAAGCTGACCGACTCGATGAAGAACGCCATTGAAGAGATCTACCGCCGGCGCAGTATCCAGGAAGATTTCAATAAAGAGCACGGGATTACTCCGCAGGGCATTAAAAAGGCTATCCGGGACATCACCGAGCGCGTGAAAGTGGTGGCCGAGGAAAGGGCTAAATATGCTGCCGCACCTGTGCCGGTTGACGAGATCGCCAGGCTGATAAAGGAACTTGAGTCACAGATGAAAAAGGCTGCCAAGAATCTGGAGTTTGAGAAGGCAGCTCTGCTGCGCGACCGCATCGTTGACCTCAGGAAGGACGAGGAACTCTTTTCGCCTTTCCGGAAAAAGAAGTAATCCATATAGATTACAGCTATAATGGTGATGTAACTATTCGTATCGCAGGAGGTTCAGGTATGCAGAGCACATGGCGGTCAACAACAGCAGGCATTTTAGATATTATCGCCGGCGTTTGGGCATTGTGTGTGGTGGTGATCCTGTTCATAGCCGGCGGGGTTTCCAGTGTAATCCCCAATACCCCTGCCTGGGTAGCCACTTTATTTTTTGGCCTGGCAATACCGGTGTGTATCCTGGCGGTGCTGGCTGTGGCGGGCGGCGTTTCCAGTATTATCAGGAAGGCCTGGGGGTTTGCCCTGGCGGGTTCGATAGCTGCCTTCTTCTGCAGCTTCACCTTTTTCTTGTGGGGCTTTGTAGTGGGGATAGTGGCGATCATACTAACCGCTATCGGCCGCAGCGAATTCAAGTAGTCAAACAAGAATCTGTAGGGGCGGGTTTTCAAACCCGCCCGCTTTAGCGGGTGCACCTGAAGGTACACCCTTACGCTTGCCCCCAAAAACGTCATTGCAAGAAGCAGAGCGACGAAGCAATCCTTTTGCAATATCGGAGCCTGTCAGATTGCTTCGCTTCGCTCGCAATGACGAGAGTAAAAGGGCTCGCAATGACAGGGTACTAAACCACGTTGACACTCAGCGGGAACCTGGACATAGCTTCGCAGTTCTTCTCTTTGATCAAGATGGGGTTCTCGTAGCGGAAGCCGATATTCTCCTCGGGGCAGGCGTACTGTACGGCGCATATCAGCATCTCGTTCTTCCGGTAAACATGTTCGGGGTTGGTCCAGTACTGGAAGGGGCCGTCGTTGAGGCCGATGCGCCATTCGTCCCCCATCAAGCCGATGCCGTGCTCGAAGCCGGGCACCATGTAGTCCTGGAAACCCTTCTCCTCGGCGAAGGACAGCATCTCGTCGGCCAATTTGGTGGGCGTGACACCCGCCCGGTAGGTGATCAGCACCTGTTTCATCAGGTCGACGAAGTTCTTGGCGTGCCACTGTTGCCGCTTGGTCGCCTTGCCCAGGAAGTAGTTGTGCGAGTGGTCTCCCAGACCCAGCCTGAACATGGCGTGCAGGTCCACCATCAGGGGATCGCCCGTCTTGAGTTTACGCCTGCTGGCCGGTGTGCATGCGCCCGCCGCCAGACCTGACCGGTAGCCCGAGGCGATCTCATTGCCGCCGGTAAATGACCACTCCCATTCGCTGCCGGCCTTGCGCATGGCATAGGCTGCCAGGCCTCCTACCTCTGTCTCGGTCATCTTCGCGTAGCCGCCGTTCTTGATCGCATCGTAAACCGCCTTGTGGCCGACATCAACGATGCGTGAGGCCTCGCGGAAGCGGTTGATCGTGCCCTCATCCTTGATCAGCGAGAGATGATCGATGATTTCGTGGGCATTCTTAAATGTAGCTTTAGGCAGGGCCGCCTTTAGCATGACAAATTCAAATAATGTGAGGTGTCCCTCCGGCAGGTAGTTGCCCATACCGGTTTCCATGCCGATGACGCCTTTGCCTCCCTTCAGGTACGGTTTCATCAGCATGGTCAGCAGGGCTATCTGGTCCTGTCCACCCATCGGCCCGTACCCGATTACATGGTCCTGGTCCAGCCAGGATTCATCCTCCACGCGGGCGGCATCTATGACGAAGGTGACTGCAGTGGGCAACCCGGTGGGGGGTATGACAACGAAGCTGCGCCAGGGGCAGAATGCGTCTAATATCCAAGACATGGTCCGCAGGCGCGACCCCAGGTATACGTCGATGCCCAGTTTGGCCATTTCCCTCTGGACGGCTTTGACCCTTTTGGGGTTATCTATGAAATAGGGATCGTCTTTAGCAAGCTTCTTCACAGGCATTTTAATTATCCTCACTTAGCTTAATAGTCGGCCGGGATGGTGGCGATGACCTCGTTGAGGCGGTCCACTGTCGGTGACAACGTAAGGGCCTTGACCAGGTTGCCTTTAAGTGTCATTTTACCGGACATCAATGCAGACCTTGCCTTGACTTCCGAACGGGATATCTTGGCGAACATATCGTAATCTGCGGTGATGGTGAACTCGGCTTTGGGCAATGTACCCTCCACGATGGCGACCGACTCGACTGCCCCGTCCACCAGCTTGTAGAAAACAGCCCTGGTCTTTCCATCCGGGCACTTGGTGTTGATGGTCAACATCGAGGAAGTGATGTGTTTCATCTTCTCAGGTGTGAGAGTTTTCTTGCACCTCTTCATCACTTCGTCCGCCCATTCCTTGCTCAGGTACTTTATTTTCTTCTCCGGCATTTTTCACACTCCTTTAAATTATTGTTGCTTGAGGAAATCGATAACCAGGCTGTTGACCTTATCCGGTGCTTCAACCTGCGGGTCGTGTCCTATACCATCAAGCTGCTTGAAATCCAGGTTGGGCATTGCTTTTCTAATTTCTTGCACCATCGAAGGCGTAACATCTTCGTCCAGCGTGCCCCAGATCAGCATGATGGGCTTGTTTTGTTGGCCGACAGTCAAATAGTCGGCACGGTAATCTTTGATGGCATCTCCACGGATCATTGAGAGTGTGGCTCGCTCGAATCCCTTGTAGCGAGTCTGATCTCTGAAGAGGTTGTTGTACTCGGCTGCCTTGGGTGATTTCTTCATCAGGTCGGCGGCGCGATCGGCGAGGATTTTTGTAGTAACCAGGCGCATGAGGAATTCACCCATCACCGGAGGTCCAAGGAGTTTCATGAGAGAGTCGTATTTTGCCGAACTCGTTATCACGGGGTCGACGAGGACCAGTTTGTTCACACGGTCGGGGAAATTCGCCGTGAAATCTACTGCTAATCCACCACCAACCGAGAGTCCTACCAAATCGATGGACTTTTGGATATTGAGGCCGTCCAGCAGGTTGATAAGCTGCTTACGGAAAAAGGCCTGGCTGTAATTGGCTTCAGGCCTGTCAGAGTAGCCTTTGCCATACATATCGTAGCGCAGAATGCGGAATCCGGCTTGAGTAAGTGGTTCAACCTGGGCGTCCCAGACGTACATGGGTATACTGAAGCCATGAATCAGCACAACCACCTGTCCCGTTTCAGGTCCTATTAGTTCATAATGAGTCACGCCGTTAGATAGCCTGACATAGGATCCGCCCTGCTGAGCACGTGCGGCATCGTCGAGGTCTTTCTTCTCAATATCGGTCGATGCATATATCGAGAGAGGGGTGATGATAACTATCAGAATGACAACCGCAATGATTAGCACATTCCGCCAGCCATGTTGCTTGTTCCCGCCAGACATATGTGCACCTCCCAAATTGCGTTTGCGCTAAGTTTATAGTTACTTCAACCAGTCGTCAAGAAGCAGCGCTTTTAATTAGCCGGTGACCTCAGACGAAAATCAGTGTATTGATAAAGCCGGCCCAGAGCGCGCATAGCCCGCTCGGGCGCCGGGAAAGCTAATACACGGCCTTCATTTTGCAGCTCCTTGACAAGCTCAAAACTATGGGGGCCGGTCAGGGCGGCCACTAAGGGACGGTCAGGATATTTGACTTGCAGGCTATCAAGCAGGACTTTTATCTCCCTGCCCATCGCCGGGGCAGGGATTATCTGTATAAACAACAACCCGCCGAATTCATGGTCCGATAGCAGGATTTCCAGGATATTGCTTAATGCATGGGTCATGGAATCTGACCCCATGACAATCGGCCAGAAATCCACCGGGTTGCCTACGGAAAGCCACTCCGGAGACAGTTTTTCTATTTTTGACCTGGTGGTTTGAGAAAGCCGCCCCGCGCGGAGTCCTGTATCCCGCATGGCATCCAGTGCCATGATCGCCATGCCGCCACTGAAGGTGGCCACGCAGATATCAGGTTTCGTCAGTGGTGGCAGCAGGCAGAAAGCCCTGGTGATATCCGTGAGTTCCTCGAAGCTGTCTACACAGATGATCCCCGACTGTTTCAGTGCTGCCTCCCAGATCTCATGCTGGCCCGCCAGCGAGCCGGTGTGCGAACTTGCCGCCTTGACGGCCTGCTCATTTTTGCCGGTCTTGAGGGCGATTATCGGCTTCTTACGTGCGACGCGTTTTGCCACATTAAGAAAGCGTCGCGCATCCAACATACCTTCAATATGCAGTACGATTACTTTTACTTCCGGGTCATGCTCGAAATACTCGAGGCAGTCTGCAAAATCGACGTTGCAGATATTACCGATATCAATGCCTTTGCCGGTGAACCTGAATTCCGAAGAGCTGTTGAACAGGCCGCCTGTTTGGCAGATAATCCCTACGGGATTTCTTTGCATGCTGATCCTGGCGAAAGCGGAACAGAAATTGTGAAATACATTGGCGCTTCCGAAGCTGTTGGGCCCCAGTATCCTGCACCCGCTGGATTTCGCTACGTCCGCAATCTCCTCGAATAACTTCCTGCCTTCCTCATCCCCCGCGTCGATGAATCCCTGGGTAACGATGCTAATGCACTTGATCCCTTTTTCGGCGCATTCCCTGACATGGGCGGGTACCCTGGAACGATGGGTTGATATCACGGCCAGGTCAACCGGTCCCTCAACATCTTTAATCGAGGGATATGCCCTGACGCCCAGTATCTCCACTGCGTTAGGATTAACCGGGTAGATTTTGCCCCGGTAGCCGTAGCTCAGGAGGTTCTCCAGGGCATTATTGCTATATTCGCCGGTTTTCCTGGAAAGACCGATAATGGCGACGGCCTGCGGTTCCAGGAATGGCTTGAGGTCTTTCCAGTTGTCCATTACTTAGCGAACTGGCCCAGCCTTTCCAGGCTATCGGTTATCTCGAATTCACTGCCGAACTCCAGTTCCAAGCTCTTATCCAGCGTCATATTCTCGTTGCTGTTGTACAGGCGCTTGTAGGCTGCGATGGATTGCGGACTGTTAGCCATTATCTTTTTGGCCATGGTCTGCAGTGCCTCTTCCAGCTTTTCCGTCGGGACAGCTACATTTATCAGCCCGATGCGTTCCGCCTCTTTGGCAGGTATAGCGTCGGCGGTAAAGGACAGCTCCCTGGCCTTGAGGTAGCCCACCCGTCGCGGCAGCCTGGCGCTCATGCCCCAGGTCGGCCTTAATCCCCACTTGGCATGCGTATCGCCGATCTTGGCGTATTCGGCGGCGATCACTATGTCGCAGGCCAGCATAATCTCCACCGCTCCGGTGAAGCAGAAGCCGTTGACCAGCGCGATGACTGCTTTGGGCACATCCCGGATAGCATCTATCAATGCACGGGCGGGTAAATCCAGTATGTCGCCGACCTTGCCGTTGACTAACTTCTGGTCGCCCAGCGCCTTGAGGTCGACTCCGGCGCAAAAGGCCTTGCCGGCGCCAGTCAGCACGATTACCTTCACACATGTATCCTTGCCCGCTTCAAGAACAGCGGACCTCAACTCTTTGAGCATGGCTGGCGTAATCGCGTTCATGGCCTGCGGCCGGTTGAAAGTGATCCTGCCGATGCCGCCCTCCGACTGGTAGATAATCGTCTCGTATGCCATTAACTCGCTCCTCAATCTTAATTGGTGTTTAACGGTTGTAATATATCATAACTGCCGCCCGTTGACACAGGGTGAACGGCATAAGATAATAACCTGCAATCTCACCCGTGTTCAATCGGGAAGAAATCGATTTACAATTTAGCGGAGGCATGTTATGACCCACCATCTCCCGCCGGATCTCAAGTACCTGTTCGATCCCCGTTCGGTTGCCATAGTCGGTGCGTCGAAGGACGAGTGGAAATCAGGAGGCATGTTTATCAACAGCATGCTTCAAGATAAGTACGCAGGGACAATCTATCCCATCAACCGCAGAGAGACGGAGATAATGGGGCTGAGATGTTACCCGGCCGTGGCCGATATCCCGGGCGATGTGGACCTGGCGGTGCTGGCCATACCGGCGCAGGCTATTCCCGCCGCTATGGAGGACTGCGCGCGCAAGCGCGTTAAATTCACCGTCGTGCATGCTGTCGGCTTCAGCGAGATGGGGTCTGAAGGCAAGGAACTGGAGAAGAAGATGGTGGGCATCGCCCGCAGCGGAGGAGTAAGGGTCATCGGGCCCAATTGCATGGGCATTTTCACTTCACGGGGACGTGTCAATACCGTTGTGCCTTATGCCCGCATGCCGCTGGACCCGGGTGGAGTGGGGTTCGTGGGGCAGAGCGGCTGGGTCAGCGAGATGATGCTCAGGCTGGGCAGCGCCCGCGGCCTGCGCTTCAGCGGCATCATCAGCATCGGCAACCAGAGCGACCTCACGCTGGAAGACCTTATCGAATACTGGGGCAGCGACCCCGATACCAAGGTTATCGTAGCCTACATTGAAGGTCTCAAAGACCCCGAACGGTTCGTCAGGCTGGCTAAAGAGATATGCCCTCACAAACCCATGATCATCTGGAAGGCGGGCAGTTCCGAGATGGGGGCCAGGTCGGCCGCTTCGCATACGGGCTCCCTGGCGGGCGACTACCAGGTTTTCCAGGCCATGTGCCGGCAGACCGGCATAATCCCGGCCTTTGGCATGGAGGACATCATCGACCTGGCGGTCGCTTTCAGTTGCCCGGTGCTGCCATCCGGCAATGACCTCGGGTTGTTGATCGAGGCGGGCGGCGGCGCGGTTGCTTCATCGGATGCAGCTACTAAAATGGGACTCAGGATAAAGCCTTTTTCCGCTGGTTTGCAGGCTAAGCTGGCTGAATACCTGAAGGACAGGGTGCCTCCCTCCAATAACCGCAAAAATCCGGTGGACCTGGTCTGGGCGCCCATCGGCGGAGCTTCAAAGGTATATGCCGACTGCCTGGAGATGATCATGCCCGAGGTGGACGCCTGCATAGTCATCACCTATGCCTTCCTTCAGGAAGAATGGTTCAGGCAGCAGTTGGTGGCGCTGCGCGACCGCCTGGGCAAGCCGATCTTACTCATACCTGCCAACCCGCCCGACCAGATGGACGGCATGATATCGGCCGTCAAGGACGGCCTCCCCACCTACGTGATGCCGGATAACGCCATACGCTGCATGGCCGCCATGCTAAAGAGGGCGGATTATTTAGCTGTTAGGAGGTAATATGGCTGGAGTTAAATTCCCGCAAAAGGGCCTGCCGGCGGCGGAGTTGAAAAGCCTGCTGCACGATCTGAAATCCAATGACATGGACTGGCGCAATTACCGCGCCTTCAGCATGGTCTTCAGGGCCGGGGAGGATGTCGCGGATATTGTGATGTCCGCCCTCGGCGAGTACGTTTTTGAAAACGGGTTGAGCCCGTTCGCCTTTCCCAGCCTGCTGCGCATGGAGACCGAGGTTGTAGCCATGACGGCCGACCTGCTGAACGGGGGTGAGACTGCCGCAGGCAATATGACCTCGGGTGGAACCGAGAGCATCATGATGGCTGTAAAGGCCGCGCGGGATTACGCGCGGGAGAAGAAGCCGGAGATAAAGGCACCGGAACTGGTAATGCTGCGCTCGGCGCACCCCGCCTTCAATAAGGCCGCCCATTTCCTCGGGCTAAAGACAGTGATCGTGCCTGTCAGTGATGCCTCAGTAGTGGACCTGGATGTATATCGCAAAGCATTCAGTCCAAATACCGTTTTCGCGGTAGGTTCGGCTTTCTCCTACCCTCACGGTATCATCGACCCTATCGGCGAAATGGCCGCCATTGCCTCAGAAAAGGGTGTGTGGTTTCACGTGGATTCCTGTGTCGGCGGTTTCATACTGCCATTTATGGAGAAGCTTGGACACCCCATCCCGCCCTTCGATTTCCGCGTTCCCGGCGTGACGTCCATGTCCGCCGACGTTCATAAATACGGCTACGTCTCCAAGGGCGCGTCGGTGGTGCTCTACAGGGATGCTGATTTGAGGAAATACCAGCTTTTTGTATATGCCGATTGGTCAGGCGGGGTGTACGCCACGCCCTGTATATCCGGCGCACGTCCCGGCGGGCCGGTTGCGGCCAGCTGGGCGGTCATGAAGTTCCTGGGTTACGAGGGCTATATGCGCCTGGCTGCCGAAGCGATGCAGGCAACGAAGATTTTGATAGAAGGTGTAAATAAAATTCCCGGTATATTTATCATCGGCAAACCGCTGGCCACTACCTTTGGCGTGGGAAGCAAGTCCCTGAATGTCTATGCCATTGGAGATAAAATGAAGCAGAGGGGTTGGCATATCGATAGCCAGCACCTCCCGCCCAGCCTGCACTTCACGGTATCGCCCATGCATCTTAAGGTGGTGGAGCCCTGCCTCAAGGATTTGCGGGAAGCCGTGCAGGAAGTATCGGCCATGAAGCCGGAGGATGTTAGCGGAGACGCCGCTATCTATGGGATGATAGGCTCGATGCCGGACCGCTCTCAGGCCAAAGAAATCACCACTCAGTAGTTCAACGACCTTTATAAAACCGGGTAGGATTGCCTTTGTCTCCTGAGATCGGGTAGGATTGCCTTTGCCTCCTGAGATCACCAATATCCTGTTGCTGGCGCTGATACTGGTGCTGGCGCATATGGTAGAGACCACGCTTGGATTTGGCGACACCATTATCGCGCTGGCCTTCGGCCTTTTCCTTTTCCCGCTGGAGGAGCTGCTGCCGGCGCTGGTTGCCCTGGCCATCCTGCAGAGCACATGGCTGGTTATCCGGTGGCACAGGCAGGTCAATTGGCGCCTGTTGCTCGAGACCATTCTGCCGCTGGCCGCCCTCGGTATGATCGCGGGCATATTAATACGCAATTACGCCGATGAAACGGTACTGATAATAGTGCTGGGGGTTTTTATCATGCTGGTTTCGGCTGTCGAACTGATCGGGCTGTACACAAGGAAGTCCTCCGCCGGGCCGCTGCCCCGCTACCTGGCGGCGCCGGTTATCGTGGGTGGGGGCATCTTTCACGGGCTTTTCGCCACGGGGGGACCGCTGATCGTCTATTACGCCGGGCGGGAGATACGCGAGCCGCAGGCTTTCCTGGGCACGCTGGCCGTGCTCTGGCTGATACTGAACGTGGTGCTGTATGCAACAATGTGGATTGCGGGAAGTGCCAATCTGCAATCTCTGCAGTTGGCGGCGGTGGTGCTGCCCGGTTTCATTGCCGGCGTGGCGATCGGCAGCTTCATCAAGGTCAAAGAGCTGACCTTCAAAACGTTAACCTGGTCGGTGCTTTTTATCGTGGGGATGATACAATTGATCCGGGCAGTGATCGGGTTCATACATTGAATTAAGGGGGTATTTATAATGCGTGAGATAACCAGGAGCGGGCCGTTGCTGGATGGACAGGGCAACCTGGCCGATTACGGCTGGGCGCGCCAGCCGTTACTGGATGCCAACCTGGAGAACGTCAATATCTACGGGCTGAAATGCCTGCAGCCGCTGCGCATCAAGCGCTGGCAGTATTTCGGCATCACCACCCCCACGCATTTCTTCTCTTTCACGCTCAGCAACGTGGGCTACCTGGGACCGGTCTTTGCCTATGTGCTTGATTTCACCACCGGGCAGTATTCTGAGCAGACGCTGAACATCCCATTCGGCAGCGGCATCGAACTGCCGCGCAACAGCACCTCAGGCGATTGCCATTATAAAAATGGTGCTCTGCACCTGCATTTCTTTACCAGCAGTGATAATGAGCGCAGGCTGGAAATCAGCTGGCCGGGCTTTGGCGGTTCCGGTCTTTCCGCTGATGTCAGACTGCACCTGAGGGATGGTCACGAATCAGTGGTCAACGTCTTCCCATATAAGAGCAGGCGCTTCTTCTACACGCGTAAGGTAAACTGCATGCCGGCCGACGGCACAATAGAATTCGGTTGGGATGAAGATAAGGTCAGCGGGCAGAAAACTCGCAAGATATACGATATACGGCCGGAATGCAGCCTGGGAACGCTGGACTGGGGTGTCGGCGTCTGGCCCTACCGCTCGTTCTGGATATGGGCCAGCTTCTCGCAGTTCCTGCCCGGCGGGCGCACACTCGGCCTTAACGCCGGAGACGGCATCGGCAACAGTCCCGAAATGAATGATAACGCCATTATCCTGGATGGGATGGTGCACAAACTCGGGAAGATAGACTTCAAATACGATAAAAAGGACTTTAAGAAACCCTGGCGGATGACCTCGCCCGACGGCCGGCTTACGCTCGAATTCAAGCCTTTCTTCGAACGTGTGGCTAAGACCGACGTGGGCATCCTGGCCAGCGAGGTCCACCAGATGTTCGGCCGCTACAGCGGGACTCTGGTTGCTGACGATGGCGAGAAGATCGAGGTCAAAGATATGGTCGGCTGGGCGGAAGAGCACCATGCCCGGTGGTAAATCCCCGGCGAACTATTATTAAACATCGAGCAATTTGATCAACTGGGCGGGTGTCAGTATACGAAGACCGGATTTCTCCGGCAATGCCAAAGCAGAGTGAAAATGCTTGTCACCGGTGACGAAATATTCCGGTTCCGCGCTTATGGCCGCGGCAAATATCGCGGCATCTGTGAAATGCAGATACCCGGTCCACTTTTTCACCTGGTTAATGGACGGATTTATCACGATTTCAGGCGGAGAATTGATCAAGAATGCGTTTAATGCAGAAAGGGCATCGGGTTTCTTTTCCCGCAGGGTTAACACTGTCTCCGTCAGTATCAATTGTGAGACTACGATTGCTATCTGACCGGACGCGTGCATAAATAAGATTTTGGCGGGGGCGCCTTTAGGGGAATAAAATCCTGATATCAGAACGTTACTATCAATGAATGTGCGGTGGCTATGCTTTTCGGCCATACTCTTTTGCGACCAATTCACGCCTTACCCGCTGCGCAGTTTTGAGTAATTCTTTTTCGGTAACGTCAGATGTCTGAAAAATCCGGTGCAGTTCCTGCAAGGCTTCCAGCGCAACGGACTTCTTTGGTTTTGCCACGAGCTGGTCACCTTCAATATGCAGGCTGAGCCTATCGCCGGGCGCAATGCCTAATTGCTCGCATAGTTTGCGCGGCAGTGTAATCTGCCGCTTATCACGTATTATGATGTCGTTAGATACATTTTTACTCATAAGCTTTCAATAGCAGATGTAAGATGTCATACATCCGACATCCAATATATTAGCACATTCTCGGGAAATTAAATATATTCATGCATGCGGTATTGGGTAAAGTAAATTACTATTCTCTCAGAACACACCGTGGAAGATACAAAGATTTTATCCGTTACCTCTTAAATTTGCCTGATACCGCGACAATATTCAGCACCAGCCCGAACAGGTTGATGCCCACCGCGGCTGCCCAGGACACGATCGAGCTGTACAACTGCGGCTGGGTGAAGATATTGATGATGTGCGTGACCACGCCGCCGTAGCCCATCACCACGATAGCGACTCCCATCAGTATCCTGTACAGGGTGATCTTGCGCAGATAGCCCGGGATAAGGAATAGCGCATAGACGATCATCGAGATTGCACCGAGCACCGGCTGTGTGGGCGCCAGTGCTGGTTTTCCCGTGGAGGTGAGGTACAGGCTCAGGCCGTTATAGAGCATGCCCAGTATGAAATAAATGACCTGCAGGCGCAGAAGCGTTGTCAGTTTCATATCTTTTTCTCCTCGGCTATCGTGCCATCAATGTTTCCTGCCTGACCTTCTCCATATCTGCCGGGTATGTGCGGGAAGCTATGAACAGGCAGCCGGCTCCCAGAAATCCGGCAATCGTCGTGATCAGTAACGCTGTCATGAGGCCTTCAGCGCCGCCACCCAGTGCGTCAGAGATTGCGCCTATCGTGAGGGGGCCCCAGGCGCCGCCCAGCATATAGGAGCTGAATACAGCCATGCCCATGGAAAGGCCCTTGTGCGCTGCTGGTACCACGTCCTGCGAGATAGAGTTGAGGGCCGGTGCGCCTATTACGAGGAAGACGCCATACCCGAAGCCCAAGGTAATGCCGACCGGGCCGAGTTTAATCGACACTATAATGATTAGCAGGATTGCTGCTATGACGGTTGCGGTGGCGGGCAGTAAAAGCCTGCCCCTGCCCGTTTTTTTCTGCCAGAGGTCTGCCAGCCATCCGCCCAGCGGTGCCGCGATGATAGCCGTCAGTCCCCATCCGCCCACAATCAGCCCGGCCTGAGCCTCGGAGATGCCCATCAGCCGCATGGTCAGAGCGGGCATCCAGACAAGCGACCCGACCGACATGAAATTGAGCACACCATAGCCCAGGTAATACCAGCGCAGGCTGCGGATGCGCAGGAGCTGGACGATTGATTTGCCGAAATTGACCCTGGTTGTGGCCGATCCTGTTGGACCGGCGGTTTTATAGTCGCGCATGAAGAAGGCCAGGATGCCGAGGATGATGCCGGGTATGGCGAAGACGAAGAAAGCCATGCGCCAGCCGGAGGCCGCCGATATGGCGCCGCCCGCGATCATACCGATGGCCGCGCCCAGTGGAATGCCGATATTGAAGATGCCCAGCACGCGGGACCTTTTTTCCTGGGGGTAGGCCGCGCTGACCATGGCTACGCCACCGGCGGTGAAGCCTGATTCACCCACTCCCACGAGGCTACGGGGTATGATCAGGGTGGTGAAGCTCTTAGCGAAGCCGGTCAGGAAGGTGAACAGGCTCCAGAGCATGGCCATGATACCGATAGTTTTGCTGCGGCTCCAGCGGTCGACCATGAAGGCCACCGGGAAGGAGAAGAGCGCCATACCCAGGATGAAGATGGTCTGGGCCAGGCCGCATTGGGTATCGGTTAGCCCCAATTCGATCTTCATGGGCTGCAGCACCACGGAGAACACCTGCCGGTCTATATAGTTGATGACGTATAGCAGGGTGCAGATGATCAGGATATATAGGGCGCTGCCGCCGCCCGTTTTGTACTGGCCGGCTTGTTGGCTTTTATCTTCTATCACAGGTGTTATTCCTCCATCGTAGGGACGGGCCTTCAGGCCTGTCCGCTCTTACGGGCGTAGCTAAAGCTGCGCCCCTACTTCTTAAAAGTTAATTCCTCAATAGTCTCCGGCGCCGAGGTAAGTTTGAGGTTGCCCGTCTCAGTGATCAGCACCGTATCCGAGTGGCGATAGCCGCCCTGCCCTTTGAAATAGATGCCAGGCTCAATGCTGACGATCATGCCGGGCGCCAGCTTGCGCCTGTCGCCCAGCGCCAGGAAGGGGTCCTCGTGTCCCGTGATGCCGAATCCGTGGCCTGTGCGGTGGATGATGTTCTTCTCGTAGCCGGCATCGATGAAAACCTGGCGAACCTGTTTATCGATCTCCTCTAACACGGTGCCCGGCTGCGCCAGCTTGTAGGCCAGCGCGCGGCCCTTCAACATGATATCGAAGAGCTTCTTGGCATGATCCGGCACACGATGGAGCACGATGGTCCGCCCTCTTCCATGGGCATGAATGGTGTGGGGACGATGTGCGGATCATGCGAGATGGAGGGCGGCCAGACCGCGGCCTGGAACTTGCTGGCCAGGAGGTTATAGTCGGCCACCTCGATAAGTGCCTTGGCCATCATGGTCTGCACGCACCCGCTGTAAATGGTGATAAGCGGGACACCCACCCGGGTAGTCTCCAACAGCTTTTTCATGCCCTCGTCCACCACTTTGCAGGCGTGCACAGTGCGGCCTATTTCGTACTCGCTCTTGATAACGCGCACCTCCTCGATGATATCGGTCATCACAGTTGTGCCGCGCGTTTCCTTGAGTATGCCGGCCGGCATAGCCGACTCGTGGCCTACGCGGTCGCCGTCCTTGAAGAGCAGCTTGTAAACATCGTACCAGTTCTGCCCCGCGGGTGCCGGGAACTCGTAGTATATGACGTAGTCCAGGTCGCAGCGCGCCCGGCTCTTGACGTGCGTCGATTCCAGCAGCGGGCAGACCATTTTCATCAGGCCCTTCTTGGGTATCACCAGAATGAATGGGCGCTCGTCTACCTGGTGGGCGAAATTGGTCATGTAGTAAACATTGGTGGGTGAGAAGGATACGTAATAATCCAGCTTCTGTTTCTCCATCAACGCACACACCTTTTCCAGTCGTGCGCCCAGTTCCTCCTTGCTTGGTTTAGCGGTGATCGGCTCAATCTTCACGGTCTGCCTCCTTTTATCAGGAATTTCCGGCTATTATATCGGAATATGCGGGGATGTTAAATGAGTTGATGTGAAGATCTGCCTGTGGGTGAGGCTCAAAGTGCGGTATTTACTACTGTTTGATAAGAAACAATTAATGCTGTCTTCTCAGCCATTAATTGTCTCCTCCTCAATGTTTTCGTTATTTCAGTTTTCTTGCTCGAGGAGCGGGATAGTTTCTTAATTATTGTGCGCCTATAGCAATAGCGATCTCCTTCATACCCAGGCCTTCCAGCCTTGCTCTGGATGGCTTGCCGGTGGCCTTGTTCCAGTCCCTGATGGCATAGTATTCGGGCAGCATTTTTTCAATATTTGGTACATGGCCCTCCTGCCCGCCATCCGGAATCGGCCTCATAGCGAGTTCAGGCATAACGTCATCTTTCGCACTTATGCCCAGCTTACACGAAAGGGCCCGCTGCAACTGGAAAACGCGTTCCCCCGTCTTTAGCAACTTGTCCATATCCGTGTTCCAGCCGGTTGCGGAATTGATCATTTCCAATAGCGGAACAAATGGCACCTGCGCAAAATGGCAGATTCCAAGTGAATCGGTCAGTGCCCTGAAGTTCTGGCTTTTTACCACCATTTCGGCCTTATCATCACCCCACCGGTCCCCTGCATTTAATCCGAGATCGGGGTGGCCGGTACCACCGTCAACCTGGTATCCATCGCTTTTATTGTGGTCTGCTCCGCGGGGGGCCGTGGCATAGACAAGTGCCATGGAATGGTATGCCCTCGGGTCATGCATAGGGAACTCGAGCCCTTTTGTCTGCACAGCCTCTCCCGGCGGACGCCCATATTTTTTGGCCATACGTTTAGTGCCGCCGGCAAGGACCGCGCCAAACCCCTCGTTTTTGCCAATCAATTGTACCAGATCAATGGCCGCGTCGACATTTCCCCAGTTGAGCTTAAGCCCTCCCGTATCTTTCTCGGATATGATGCCGAGCCCGTAAAGATAATATGCGTAGCCCGCGCTGGCGCCGCTGCTGATGGTATCGAAGCCGTAACCATTGCAAAGTTCATTGATATAAACTATCGTGGACATATCGAGGTTCAACCCCATCATTGCGCCCCAAGCAATTATAGTTTCATATTCAGGTCCCTCGACCCGCTCGTATAAATGTTTGCCCTCCTTAATCTGGAGAACCTTGCGACAGCTTATGGGGCATCCGTAGCACGCGGTATTACCAACCTGGAATTGTTCCAGTTGAGAGACGCCGCTTATGTTTGTCGATTCCTGCATCGTGGGAGCGGTATAATAATTTGTTGGGCCGTCACCGTAGGCGATGGCAGAGTCGACCCAGCCGGACGTACCGGTATCATGCATTATCAGAGATAGAAAACCGTCTTTTACCTCCGCCATGGCTTGATGAGCAGCCTCTCGAAATTTCTCGGGATCCTGCATAGGAAGCTTCATTTTACCGCGCACGGCGATTGCCTTGACCTTTTTGGAACCCATCACGCAGCCGAGCCCTGCCCGCCCCAGGCAGTGGCTGTATTCAGACATGATATTTCCATATAACACAAGGTTCTCCGAAGCCGGACCGATGCAGGCTACCTGCACCCGGTTATCAGCGTATTCTTTTTTAATCTCCTGCTGTGTCTGAGAAGTATCCTTGCCCCAGAGGTGCGAGGCGTCTTTAATCTCGGCAACACCGTCCCTGATAAATATGTACACTGGTTTGGGCGATTTGCCTTTCAGTATGATGCCGTCATATCCCGCATTCTTAAACTCGGCGCCGAACCAGGCGCCGGCATTGGCATCTGCGTAATGCCCCGTGTAGGGTGACTTTGTGACCCCGCCCCAGCGGCTGACGCTTGGCCCCGAAGTGCCGTTAAGGAGGCCGGGCATGAGGATGAGCGGGTTATCCGGTCCAAGGGGATCGGTCTTTTCGTCCACCATGTCAAACAGGTAACGTGCTGCCAATCCCGTGCTGCCCAGGAAGTCCTGTGCATATTTTTCATTCAAGGGTTCATCAGTGAGTATACCTTTGGTAAGGTCCGCAACCAGTATTTTGCCATGATATCCTTTCATGATCTCCTCCTCAATCGTAAATATCCTTGCTGTCTATCAGTCTTTCTTGAATAAATTCCTCAGTTCTTTCTTGAGTATTTTCCCCACGGAGCTCTTTGGCAGCGATTCCCTCAATTCAACGGACTTGGGCTGCTTAAAGGAAGGCAGATGCGGCTTACAGAAATCAATTAGCTCTTGCTCAGTGGCGTTTTCACCTGGTTTGAGGACGACGAATGCTTTTATCTCTTCTCCATAGACCTTATCAGGCACTCCGATGACGGCACATTCCATCACCTTGGCATTTTTGTAGAGGATGTTTTCCACATCAGAGGGGAAGATATTTTCCCCTCCCCTGATTATCAGGTCCTTCTTACGCCCGGTCAGGAAGAGATAGCCTTCACCATCGAGGTAGCCGATATCCCCTGTATACAACCATCCGTTTTTGATCGTTTTGGCGGTCTCTTCCGGCAGGTTCCAATAGCCTTTCATCACATTGAAGCCTTTAAAAACGACTTCACCCCATTGGCCGGTTGGGACCTCCCTGTCATTGTCGTCGAATATTTTAATCTGGCTGGCCTTCTGCATCAATTTGCCGACGGAGCCGGGCTTGTACGCGCGCCCAAAACAGGAGGTAGCGTAAGAAGCAAGCTCTGACATGCCCCAGCCTTCGCTGATTTGAATGCCGAATTTTTCTTTCCAGGCTTTCAGTAATTCAAGGGGCATGGGAGCTCCACCGCAGGAGCAGTATTTTTGATGGCTCAGGTCGTATTTATCGATATCAGGATGGTTGTATAGCATAACCCACATGGTGGGCACTCCATCGAGGCTGCTGACTTTGAATTTCTCCATTGTCTTAAATACTTCCATAGGATCGAATCTCTTCAAGATCACCAGCTTGTCACCAGTATAAAACTTGAGAAACATCTGCATCATCCCATAGATATGACATAGTGGAAGAACAAGGAGGCAGACGTTGGATAGTTCCAAACCGATGACATCTATATCCTTTACCATGATTTCGCCAGTATTGACATTTTTGACCGTGGTATTGGCCTTTACCCTGGCCGGGATGATAGTTTCCAGTGTCTCGACAAAACCCAAAAGCGTATAGTAAAGCCCGAAATGGCTGTGGATCACCCCTTTAGGTAACCCGGTTGTGCCAGCAGTATATATAATGGCGGCATTGTCGTCGTTATCCATCTCCTCGATATGCAATTGATCAGGGCAACCGGCAATTAGCTTATCGAAGTACAGCGTACCGGGGACGCCGTCTTTGTCTATGAGCACTATATTCGCGAGATCGGGCGCATTCTTGCGTGCGCCATCGATCACCGGCATATAATCGCTGCTGGTTATCAGTACCTTTATGCCTGAATCCCGATATAAATGCGTAGCCTCTTCACCGCGGGCGCTGGGATTCATCGGCACCATTACGGCGCCGATTTTCAAAACAGCTTGAAAGGCTTGAAGAACCTGTGGACAATTGTATACCTGCGTGCCCACGCGGTCGCCCTTTGTTACGCCCAGTTTCTTCAGCGCATTCCCCAACCGGTTTGAAATGCGGTTCATTTCGACATTGGTATACCATCTTCCCTCATAATGCAGGTATTCGTACTCGCCAAACTTGAGGACATTATCCTCGGCCAATGTCGCCAGGTTCATTTTGCGGTCCTCTTTAACTATTATTTAATTGCGCTTCCCTATACTGTCACGGTTCTTGCATCAGAAGTCGATTCGTTTGCCTGTATAGGCGTACTCGAATATTTTGGCCAGGTCCTCCTCGCCGGGAACGCGTGTTACAGTGATAGTCATCACCTCGTTTAGGGCCCGGTCGACAAGTGCAGGTATCTCAGCATCGAATTTGGCCTTATCGATGCCGCATTCCTTTATCGACAGTGGTTGACCTATCGCCTTAGCCAGTGCCCTGACCTCGCCGACCAGCTTGCTGGCACATTCCGTATCGGAACCGGAAGCGCCGCAGCAGAAACGGGCTATCTCGGCATATTTGGCGGTGGTTTCTGCAGAATCATTCATCAGGTATTCCATTGTATACGGGAGGAACATGCCCACCGTACGTCCGTGAGGTACGTGAAAAATAGCTCCGAGGGCGTGTCCTGTGCTATGCCCCAGGCCTGCCATGGCATTGCCGAATGACATGCCGCCCAATGTGGCGGCGTACATCATCTCCTTGCGGGCTTGGATATCTTTACCGTCCTTATAGGCCCGGGCCAGGTATTCAAAGACTCTTCGTGCGGCAACCAGTCCCGGACCCTCGGTTATCGTAGTGCCCCAGGTAGAGACATAGCCTTCGATGGCATGGCAGAGCACGTCCATACCGGTGTCGGCTGTGATCAGCGGGGGCATGCCGGCGACCATGTCAGCGTCCAGTATCGCTACGTCCGGCATGCATTCGGTAGCGCCCAGGCCAAGCTTGCGGTTCAACACAGTGTCGGTCAACACGATGGCCCAGGTGGCCTCGGAGCCCGTGCCGCTGGTCGTCGGGATGGCCATCAGCCTGGCCTTGGCCCTGAAATTGTAGGTCTCTGTTATCGATAATGCATCCGGTTCCAGATCCGGCCTTGCGAATAAGAGTATGATTGCCTTGGCTGCGTCCATAGCGGAGCCGCCGCCTACTCCGATTACCCAATCCGGCTGGAATTTGGCCACCGCGACGCCGCCCTTTTTTATGGTGATAAGCGAAGGCTCGGGCTCAACTTCATCGAATATTTCCCATTTGATGTCCACAGTATCAAGTTGATCGGTGACCAATTTTGCCAGACCAAGTTTAACGATGTTCTTGTCGGTGACTATGAAAGCCTTTTTGCCCTGTATCTGGGCCAGGTACTCGAGAGCGTGGTCTCCGTATGCGATCAGGGGTGCCGAGAAAGTCCACATGCTAACCTCCATCTAATATTATTCAATTGGTCATATAATCCGATCACCACCTAATCCAGCCATTCGGTCGGAATTGTCTTGGTAATATTGGTTATCTCGTTGGCTGCCTTGGTATAGCGCATGATTTTGGCCATGTAGCCGGTGAGT
>JAPLHK010000065.1:4176-19597 GCA_026389715.1 Chloroflexota bacterium | reverse complement strand
AACTTTGGTGGTGTCCCAAATGTGAAAGGAAACAGACAGGCAAAGACACCCTGCTCAAACGTAAATACTATGCAGAGGCAAAGCGAAGGCAACGGGCAAGGCAACAGCAAAAACCAAACTCACAGTCTATTACTGTTGTACCGAGGGCAAAGAAATAATGCGTGTATCAATGCCAATATTGCTTATGTCGGAGGACAAGTTACGGGAACTCATTGCAGAAGAGGTGCTGCTTGCTATTATGTGCCATGAAAGCAATGTTAAACGGGCAGACCAACTTCTACTGGATATAACTAATGCCTCAATCGTAGATAATAAACAGATTTAATGCACTTGATATCGATATACTGTGAAATGATAAGCATTTCTATTTCAGTTAACAAGTGTTCTCCAAACTTCTTCTTTAACTCTGTAAGCGAATATGCTTCATTTGGGTTACTTCTAAGGAAATCTAAAATAGGGGAATTAGATACACCTCTATTGAAATCAGTATTAGATATAGGCAAATTACACCTCCAGATACAGGCATTATAAGAGAGAGTTACTATGAAATCAACTATAACCGTAGAGAACCTCCGAAACTTATTTGACAATCCCAATTGCGATATGAAGCCTAATGAGTTTGGCGGCCCCGTAATCTCCTTATCAATAAAGATACGACCCCGATGGGATTCGAACCCACGATCTCCACCGTGACAGGGTGGCATGTTAGACCGCTACACCACGGGGCCAAAACGTACCGCAAAGGGTTTGCGAACTGCTGAAAAATTACGGTGAAAGTCTATCAATAGACCGTTACCAGTGTCAAACTTGCCATATTATAAGCGCATCATTGATTTTTCATCCTGTTTGTTATAAGCTTACATTCGATTTAAACATTACGATACTATTATGACATTTTATCAGGATAATCCAGGCAGGAGGATTTAGCGAATTCCATGAGGATTCCATATATTTCACTGGCACTATTGATTATCGCCTCTGCAGTACTATCTTTTCTGCCGACGCGTGTTTATGCTACAAGCATAACGCTTGCGCCAAGTTCAGGCATCACAGGGTCCAAAATAGTGCTGACCGGAGATGGCTTTATCGGCAAAGTAGCCACTATCTACTGGGATGATAAAAAGATAATACAGAGCGTTCCTGTTTCCAAGACCGGCCAAATAAATTATAGTTTTGAGATTCCCTCCTCCGCTAAAGGCACTCATATTGTTAAGGTCACTGATGACAGCAACTGGTCAAATATAACTGCTACCGCAAATTTTTCGATTACGCCAAGCGTTTTAACAGAACCACCCTTTGGCAAGATCAATACCCGCATTTATATCTTCGGATATGGTTTCGCGCCCAATGAAAGCGGCATTAAATACACCTGGGACGGAAAGCCACTCTCCAAATCGCCCATCCAAGCTGATAAAGCCGGGTCGTGGAATTCTCAATTTGATGTCCCCTCAGATCCAAAAGGAGAATATACTATCGGCGTTACGAGCGACTCGACCGGCAGCGGAGAAGTCCCCGGACTGGTTTTCACTGTCTCACCTTTCTGCAAAGCAACACCCCTATCCGGTCCCGTCGGCACCAAAATAACACTTACCGGTGTTGGATTCAGGCCAGGCGAAGATGGGCTCACGTTTACCTGGGATGGGCCCATAATCGATACAAACCTTGTTGCGCAACCTAATGGATCTTTCAGCATTGTAATTACCGTTCCACCCTGTGTTAAAGGCCGGCATATACTGGGTATCTACGGCAGCAGTTTTACTCCTATCGGCATCGTACCTGATATTGAGTTTGAGGTAACACCCAGCATTCAACTGACCCCGAGTAATGTAATGAACAGCAGGGACCTGAAAATCGACGGGACAGGTTATAACGAGGGTGAAATACTGGCTATTAATTACGACAAATCCAATACAGGTGTCACCACCACGACAGACGCAATGGGTAACTTCAGCGTTACAATCCAGGTTCCCGTAAAGCCAGGCAAAGAACATACCGTTGAAGCCACGGGAAATAAAGGCGGCCTGGCGCAGGCTATATATGTTTCAGGCACCTTACCTCCACCACTACCTCAGTTACTCTTTCCAGGACCAGGGGCAACCGTCCAATCAAATAATTCCGTTGTAGACGTGATAATCAGTATATTTAAATCCACCGGCGGTTTATTTAACGGGGGATCAACTTCCCAGTCAAACAAGCCTGCAGGGATTATAACAGCAATGAATTGGTCGGTCAGCGGCGACCAAACAGGAGTGAACTATTCATTGCAAATATCCAGAACGGCTGATTTCGTTAATGTAGTTGTCAACAAAGATGGCATTGTGGGGACCACCTATAATCTGGATAGATCAAACCTGGCCTCTGCCGGAACATATTACTGGAGGGTGAGAGCGTCAAACGAGACTGGCGATGTCAGTCCCTGGTCTAATTACTGGGCGTTTGAATTTGTGCCAACCTCGCCGCTGGTGATGGCCATAGCTGTCACAATTCTCATCCTGATTTTAGCCATGCTGATATTCGCCGTGTTGGCCATCATTAACCGTAACAGGAACCAGGATTAATCGGAAAGTGGATTTTACTTGTTTTTCCAAGCGTACATATGCTATAGTTACCGCGTAGTATTTTGATTGGCCGCTAGGGGTGCTTAGATCAGTAGGCTGAGACTCCGCGCAGGCGGGGAACCCTCGAAACCTGCCCTTGGTAATACGAGCGTAGGGAAGCGGTAATGGCCAAGGGTTAAGTATAATATACTGTAACTCTTGGTTTTTTTATTAAAGAAGATGACTCAGATAGAATTTGCAAAGAAAGGTGCAATTACAGCACAGATAAAACATGTTGCTCAGGTAGAGCAATTGGATGAAAGTATCATCTGCAAAAATATAGCTGCGGGGACAGTGGTCATCCCGGCAAATGCCGGTCACCCGGTGGAAGGGATATGCGGTATAGGGAAGAACCTGAGAATCAAGGTCAATTCCAATATCGGAACTTCCTCCGACGTGGGTACTCTTGAAGGCGAGCTTGAAAAGCTCGATGTCTCGATTCGATATGGTGCGGATACTGTGATGGATTTAAGCACGGGGGGGGATATCAGGAAGGTTAGGCGCTCGATATTGAAGAAGAGTAGTGTACCGATCGGCACAGTTCCCGTCTACCAGGCGATGATCGAAGCAGGCGAGAAATATGGCCCTATTGTCATGGCCACTGCAGACGATTTATTCAATGCTATCGAGGAGCAGGCCAGGGAAGGCGTTGATTTCGTTACCGTCCACTGCGGCATTACACAGGCCGCAATCAGCTCTCTTAAAAGTCAACACAGGATAACAGATATAGTTTCACGCGGGGGGGCATTCTTAATCGGATGGATGCTTCATCACGACAAAGAGAACCCTCTTTATGAGCACTACGACCGTCTTTTGGAGATCGCCCATAAGTACGATGTGACACTGAGCCTCGGTGATGGGATGAGACCCGGGAGCATAGCTGACGCTACGGACCGTCCCCAGATCCAGGAATTGCTCACGCTGGGGGGACTGGTTGAACGTGCGTGGAGCGCAGGGGTACAGGTCATGGTCGAAGGCCCGGGACATCTGCCTCTGGACCACATCATGATGAATATGCAGCTTCAAAAAAGCCTGTGCCGGGAAGCCCCCTTCTACGTATTGGGACCGCTTGTCAGCGATGTTGGAGCAGGCTATGACCATATAACCGGCGCAATAGGTGGTGCGATAGCCGGGATCTACGGCGCCGATTTCCTGTGTTACGTTACCCCTGCTGAACATCTCTCGCTTCCGGACTCTGAAGATGTCAGGAACGGTGTAATCGCATCCCGCATCGCCGCTCACGCTGCGGATATAGTGAGAAGCCAGGGAAAAGCCGCTGAATGGGACCGGCGCATGTCGTTGGCAAGAAAGAATCTTGATTGGGAAACACAGGCTAAACTCGCAATCGATCCTGATAGGGTCAGGGAGGTTAGATCAAAATACACGGTTAAAGGCCGCGCATGCAGCATGTGTGGAGACTACTGTGCCATGGATCTTGTTGAAAAATACCTCGGGATAACCGCCAATAAATGTTAACAGGGACTTTATGTCATTAGATGAAGGCAGAAGTAATTTCGATCGGCACTGAGCTCTTACTTGGCGAGATAACGGATTTAAACGCCGTTTATCTGGCCAGTCAGTTACCTTTACTCGGGTTAGATCTTCACTTCATTTCTACTGTGGGTGACAACAGGCAGCGGCTAATCGAGACACTTAATCACTCCTGGCAAAGATCCGATATCATCATAACGACGGGTGGACTGGGGCCAACGGAGGACGATATCACGCGTGAAGCTATCGCTGATTTCTTCAAGGAACCCATCTCCATCGATCAATCACTGGTCAAACAATTCAGGGAATTATTCAGCCACTTTAACATGGACATGCCCGAGAGCAACATTAAGCAGGCTTCAGTTATTCCATCCTGCCAGGTGATCCCAAATCCCCGGGGCACAGCGCCGGGTTGGTGGGTGGAGAAGGACAAGCATGTTATCATCGCCATGCCGGGACCGCCCGGTGAGATGCAGCAAATGTGGTCTAATGTTGTCGCTCCCAAGCTTCAAGATAAGTATTGCGATGCCATCATTTTCTCTCAAACACTGAAGACCTTCAGCCTGAGTGAGGCAAAACTCGGCGAAATAACAAAGTCATTTTTACTGGCAAAAAACCCTACTGTAGGAATCTACGCGAAACCCGACGGCATTCACTTACGGATAGCCGCAAAAGCCGCTACGCTTGAGGCCGCCAGTAAGTTAGTCGCATCTACCACTAATCAGATCCGTCAATTAGTTGGGGATTACATCTGGGGCACAGATACTGATACACTGGAAGGAATCGTGGCAAAGCAATTTAACGATAGAGAGTTGAGCCTCTCCACCATGGAGGCTGGCACCGGCGGGATATTATCCAACTGTATCACCAATATTCCACTTAGCTCGGGATTCTACAAATATGGTATAGTGATAAACTTCAATGATCGGGGATCGCAATTCGGCGTTAATGAAAATGTTATCACCCAATATGGGATAGTAAGCCAAGAAACAGCCAGGGAGATGGCGGCCGCTGTTCGCAGAGTCCATGAAACCTCGGTAGGAGTCGGACTGGTTGGAGTGCTGGAATCTGATGAGCAGGGCCACAAAATGGGTAGCATAATGATTGGCATTG
This sequence comes from Chloroflexota bacterium, assembly GCA_026389715.1. Taxonomy (GTDB): domain Bacteria; phylum Chloroflexota; class Dehalococcoidia; order GIF9; family UBA5629; genus CAIMUM01. The sequence continues at coordinate 14,396 of JAPLHK010000065.1, read as the reverse complement.
ATAATGGTGCGCACAATTACGCGTTTTCAGCGAATTACCCAGGAACGCGCATGCAGATAAAGCAGAGGGCGGCCATTTCTGCCCTTTTTGAATTAAGAAAAATCATGCTATAGGAGATAAAATGCACCTGATAATTGACGGATTTGGAAAAAATAAAGATATATTGCAGGATGAAAATTTCATTTACGATTTGCTGTTTGCGTATCCTGGTAATATAGGCATGACGAAAATATCCGATCCTATTGTATTCCGATATTCGGGTTCAAAGCCGGAGGATTGGGGCATCTCAGGCCTGGTATTTATAGCTGAAAGCCATATCAGCGTGCATACTTTCGTGGAAAGAAAATTCATTAATATAGATGTCTTTTCCTGCAAGGATTTTGATGCTGAACGCATCATGCAGGATATGAGAGACAAATTCGGGTTAACCAGGATGAGAAGTTGCCTGGTACGGCGTGAGTGGGAGCCTGGCGAACTGAGAGAATCCCAGGAAGCGCTTGAATTAAATTCGATATGAATCAGGATCCCGGCCGGTTTTTACAGCAGAGAAATTTCGGCGGGCTACCACCCGCTTTCTCGGATTTTGATACAGCCCGGGTTACGGTGCTTCCTGTACCCTACGACAGTACCACGGAATGGCACAGCGGCACACGCAAAGGCCCTAAATCAATAATTGAAGCCTCCTTTTACCTGGAATGGTTTGATATTGAACTGGGCGGAGAGACTATTAATATCGGCATCCATACTCTTCCTGAACTTGAACCCGCGATGAGCAGCCCCAAAGATATGGCCGACCGCGTTGAAGCTGCTGTCAGAAACCTGCTGGATAAATCCAAGTTCGTTGTTACGCTGGGTGGAGAGCATTCTATCAGTTACGGTGCGATACGGGCATATAATGCGAGTTACAGGGATTTCTCTGTCCTTCAACTTGACGCCCACACAGATCTCAGGGACCAATATCTTGGAACAGCATACAGCCATGCCTGCGTTATGCGCAGGGTGATAGAAATATGCCCGATTACCCAGGTTGGCATCCGCAGCATGAGCCTTGAAGAAAATGAATTCGTTGCAACCAAAGGCCTGAAGCCTTTCATCTATAGTCAAGAAAATATTTCATCATCGACAGATAAAATAATCCAAACGCTGGCGCCCAATGTTTATATCACAATTGACCTGGACGTATTTGATCCCTCCATCATGTCTGCGGTCGGTACACCTGAACCGGGAGGGATGCTCTGGCAGGACGTTCTCAACCTGTTATTTGCAGTATCTCAGAAAAGAACGGTCGTGGGATTCGACATAGTAGAACTGTGCCCCGATCAGGGGAGCGATGCCTGCTCATTCCTGGCGGCTAAACTTGCCTTCAAATTAATAGGCTACTCATTAATGTTTAAAAAGTAGCCTCAGGCGGCTGCTACAGCCCGGTATTATAATATGGCTTATTTTAAATATTTTGATATTATATATACGTTCACTTGGTTGACAACTAACCCGGTCTTATTTTAACATTCTTTGGTTTAGCGAATATGTCCTCAAAACAAAAGCCTTCTCCAACAAATCAGGGTTTCAGTCTGGGGGAAGCTGCTACCCACTATTTTTCGTCACTGCCCTCAGATACATCCGGGCATATACAGCAAGAGGTATTTAAATTTATCCGCTGGTATGGAGAGGAAAGTCCGATCATTAATCTCACCGGCCAGGAAATTGCTAACTACTCGGAGCAATTCGGAGTAGCGAATACCAAATTCACAGAACATTTACATGAGGTAAAAACCTTCCTGGCCTTTGCATTCAAACAGGGGATAACCGCAACCAATCTTTCAGTACACATCAGAGTTAAAAAGCCGGCATCCAGGCGCTTGTCTTCAAGCTCCCTGAAAGCTGAAGAACCGATAATGTTCACAAAAAATGGTTATAATGAGATGAAAAGCAAACTGACGTCTTTAAAGGAAGAGCGGCCCAGGGTCACGGAAGAGATTAAAAAGGCCGCTGCGGATAAAGATTTCAGGGAAAATGCCCCGCTTCAGGCAGCACGCGAAAAGCAGGGGCATATAGAAGGGCAAATCCGCGACCTTGAGGAAACCTTAAAAAAGGCCCGCGTCTTCGAATCCGCCGATAAGACAGGCATTAGAATCGCTATCGGTGATACTGTTGCTATAACTGACACAGTGTCCGGCGAAAAAATAAATTACACTGTCGTCAGTTCTCAGGAAGCGAATATTAAGCAGCATAAAATCTCACTCGCGTCCCCGATGGGCCAGGCCATATTTAACAAGGAAGCCGGGGATTTGCTGGAAGTTAACGCCCCATCCGGGGTGTTAACCTACAAAATCGTCGAAATCACAAGGCATTGACCGGGCCATTATCAGTTTTCCTGAAGTGTGACTTTAATTATTCAGGCCGTTCAATTATAATAGAGCGGTTTTGGGATAAAAACACTGAAAATTTCACCAACAATTTGATGAGTCTAATTGCTTATTGCAACAGGGCAGGTAAAACAAAAATAAAAGGAATTTAGTATTAAGGAGGTACCATGGATTTTCGATTGACTGAAGAACAAGTAGCCCGCAGAAAAGAGATTTACAAAGTCTGCGAAGAACTGGAGAAGAAAAAACCTAAGAGTTACGTGGGTTTTGAAAGCCAGTTCGATAACGAGGAAGGCTGGGCATTCCATCGTTATTGCGCCAAGGAATTCGCCAAGAGAGGTTGGCTTGCCCTTGGTTGGCCCAAGGAATACGGCGGCACCGGCACCATGATGGACAAGGTGCTTCTGGCAGAGGCACGCGGCTATTATGATCTGCCCGGTTCAGACATTTTCGGCGTATCTATGCTTGCCCCCACCCTGCTGGCCGCCGGTAGCGAGGAGATCAAAAGGGAATTCCTGCCGAAAATCGCCAGTGCTGAAGTTATGTTTTGCGAACTCTGGAGTGAACCGAACGCCGGTTCAGACCTTGCAGGGATGACATCCACCGCTGTCCGCAAGGGTGACGAATTCATAGTTAACGGCCAGAAAACCTGGAATACCGGCGCCCATTATGCGGACTGGGGATTCGGCGTATACAAATCCGATCCAAATGGAAAGAAGCATCACAACCTCACCTTCATCCTCAACAATATGAAAGACAAGGGAGTTACCGTAAGGGGCATACCCTACATGAATGGTTCCCATGTTTACAACGAGGTTTACCTGGATGACGTCGATATGTCTGCCAAATATATCGTAGGCCAGGAAAACGAAGGCTGGGCCGTGGTTAATGTGCTCGCCGGTTTTGAAAGGTCAAATATGGATATGGTTTATGGCCTGGTAAAAGCACAGGAAGAGTTTGTGAATTTCTGCAACGAAACCAAGAGGCACGGGAAGCCGTTATCACAGGACCCCATGGTCCGCAACAAGATTGCCGAATTCGCATGTTCAATTGAGGCTGTGCGAACGCTGGCCTACCGTGTTGCCGACCAGCAGAACAGGAATGAAATGGGACTAATGGACGCGGCTTCAGTGAAAGTATTTGCCAGTGAGCTACTGGAGAAATTCGGACAAATAGCCACAGATTTATTGGGACCATATGGCCAGGTCAAGCATTCCAAATGGGCCAAATTGAATGGATCTGCTGAGTATAACTACCAGGCATGCTTCGTGCCTATCGTATCAATGGGTACCAATGAAATTCAGCGCAATATCATCGCATGGTATGGCCTTGGCCTACCCCGCATGAAATAATTGAAGACGCGTAATTCATAAGGAGGAAATATGGATCTAAGATATTCTGAACAGCAAGAGATATTAAAAAAGTCAGCCAGGGATTTCCTTACCAAAGAATGTCCGAAGGCTAAAGTCAGGGAACTTGAGAATGATGCCAAAGGCTACGACCCGGCGCTCTGGCAGAAAATGGGCGAACTTGGATGGCTGGGTTTTAACATACCGGAAGACTACGAAGGCATGGGCTACTCTTTTGAAGACCTAGCCATGCACATAGAAGAAGTGGGCAAGAATATACTTCCCGGCCCCTATATCAGCACCGTAGTCAACACCTTTGCCATTGTTGAAGCGGGTACGGAAGAACAGAAGAAAGACCTGCTTCCGAAAATATCAAACGGCAATTGCATTCTTACCCTGGCATGGCTGGAAGACAACGGCCTGTTTGATGCTTCCGGAATTACATTGAAAGCAGTCCATAAGGGTAACGATTACGTCCTCAACGGCACCAAAATGTTCGTTGATGGCGCGCATGTTGCCAATAACATGATCGTAGTAGCCCGCACTAAAGACGGCTCCGGCGAGGACGGCATTACCCTTTTCCTGATCGATGCCAAAGCAGCCGGTATTAAAACTGAGGTTATCCCCACAATTGCCCTGGATCATCTTTGCGAAGTGGTCTTTAAAGATGTGGCAGTACCTGCCAAGGACGTGCTGGGAAAAGTCGATAAGGGCTGGCCAATACTGCAGATGCTCATCAGGAAAGGCTCAATACTCAAATCCGCGGAATCCTTCGGCGGCCTTCAGGCTGTTTTCGAGATGACAGTAGCCTACGCTAAGGAGCGGGTTCAGTATGATAGGCCGATCGGGGCATTCCAGGCCCTTCAACACAAAATGTCTGATATGTGGATAACGCTTGGAACCAGCAAATACCTGCTCTATGAAGCCGCCTGGAAAGAGTCTGAGGGAGAGCCCAACTCCAAAGAAGCTTCAATGACCAAAGCCTATATCAATGAAGCTTACAAATTAATTACGGCTCTCGGTGTCAAGCTTCATGGTGGCATCGGCACAAGCTCTGACCATGACGTTCCGCTGTATTACCGCAGGGCCAAGGCGGCAGATACTGCCTATGGCAGCACTGATTACCATAGGGAACTGGTTGCACAGCAAATCGGCATGAAATAAGATAACCTTCAAATTCGACAATAATCCCCGGCCTGATACCAGGCAGGGGATTACTATTTTGGCTCGTATAAAATTAAATTGCCCTGATACTGTGATTATGTTATACTTCACTGCGGTTTTAGATAAGCAATTCTCTCTTGTTTCAGGAGGTTAATAGATTTTGGCAGATTCAATTACAGTAAAGCAGCTCTTAGAAGCTGGTGCCCATTTCGGCCATCAGACCGGGCACTGGCATCCTAAAATGAAGAATTATATCTTCACTCAAAGGAATGGTATCCACATCATCGACCTTGAACAAACCGTTACTATGTTGAATAAAACTTGCGCGTTTGTGAGGGACCTGGTTAGCAACGGCCAGACAATTATGTTTGTGGGCACAAAAAAACAAGCGCAGGATATCATTAAGGAAGAAGCAGAAAGATGCGGCATGTATTATGTCAATCAGCGCTGGCTGGGAGGCATGCTAACCAATTTCAATACCATCCAGGGAAGGATAGATTACTTGGTCAGGTTAGAGGACAAGAAATCGCGTGGTGAGCTTGATTACCTTTCCAAGAAGGATAAATTGAAGGTTGAAAAAGAGATGGCCAAGCTCAACAAGGTTATGGGCGGCTTCAAAGAAATGACTGCTTTGCCCGGCGCCCTGTTTATTGTCGATCCCACCAAAGAGAAAATCGCGCTCAGCGAGGCGCAAAAAGTCGGCGTAAAATTGGTGGCTACAGTGGATACCAACTGCAACCCTGATGGAATAGACTATATTGTCCCGGCAAATGACGATGCCATCAAAGCCATCAAGGTTATCTGCTCGCATATTGCGAATGCTGTTCTCGAAGGTAAAATGCTCGCCGAGGCAGGAGAGAATAAGGAGTCTGAAGCTGAGGAAGCTGAGATCGATGCCACGACTTCATAAACCGGCGCCATATTGTTATCTCACTGTTTCCTTACCGAGATTCTCTTATTTGCCAAAGGAGGCCTCATTTGGATATTTCAGCTGATATGGTAAAAGAACTCCGGCAGAAAACCGGGGCCGGCGTGATGGACTGTAAGAAAGCTTTAACCGATGCTAAAGGCAATTTCGATAGCGCCTGCGAAATCATTACACAGAAAGGTCTGGCTACAGCTAAGAAAAAATCGGACCGAACCGCGCAACAAGGCGTTATCGAATGCTATGTCCATACAGGAAACCATCTCGGTGTAATGGTAGAGATCAACTGCGAAACCGATTTTGTCGCCCGCACACCTGAATTTAAAGGGTTAGCTCATGACATTGCCCTCCAGATATCCGCAATGTCTCCCCAGTATATATGCAAAGAAGATGTCCCGGCGGATGAAAAAGCGGATCCTCAGGTGGCGTGCCTTCTCTTGCAGCCATTCATCAAAGACCCTTCTAAATCAATCCAGGACATTATTACGGAAACCATTGCGAAAACCGGAGAAAATATAAAGGTACGCAGGTTCATACGTTTTGAACTGGGTTATTAAAGTTGCCTATCCAAAAGACAAAGTATAAAAGGGTTTTATTGAAACTGAGCGGCGAAGCCCTTATGGGCAATAGCAGCTTTGGGATAGACCCGCCTATCTTAGACGTCATAGCGAAACAGATTAAAAAAGTCAATACCCTTTCAACTGAAGTGGCGATAGTAGTGGGTGGTGGCAATTTCTGGAGGGGCACTATAGCGGAAGCAGCAGGCATGGACCGTGCTACAGCGGACTACGCAGGGATGTTGGCAACGATCATAAATGCACTGGCCCTTCAGGATGCACTGGAGAATAACGGAGTAGTCACCAGGACGCAATCTGCCATAACAATTCAGGCTATTGCGGAACCATATATCCGCAGAAGGGCTATACGTCATTTAGAGAAAAAACGTGTCGTGATATTTGCAGGCGGTACGGGTAATCCTTATATGACTACAGATACCGCTGCCGCTCTCAGGGCAATTGAGATAGATGCAGATGTACTGCTGGTAGCTAAGAATAAAGTTGACGGCATATATGATAGCGACCCCAGGAAAAATCCCAAGGCCAAAAAATATCATCACTTAACGCACAGGGAGGCATTGGGACTGCAATTAGAGGTCATGGATATAACCGCCTTTTCCTTGTGCCAGCAAAATAAACTGCCTATAATTGTATTCGATTCACAGGGACACGACAGCATTGTTAGAGTGATCGAGGGTGAAGATATTGGAACTATGGTTACCAGTGAGGAGAAATAATGACCGATAATATACTAAAAAATGCTGACTCCCGGATGAAAAAGGCCGTTGAAGCCCTGACGAAAGAATTGTCAAGCATCAGGACGGGCCGTCCGTCACCGGCCCTGGTGGAACATATAAAAATCGACTACCATGGAGTGCCAACTCCTCTCATTCAACTGGCTTCCATTTCGATCCCCGAACCCAAGACTATATCGATCCATCCCTGGGACCGCAGCATAATAAATAATATTGATAAGGCCATATTAAAGTCTGATTTAGGCCTCAACCCGGTAAATGATGGAAATAACATCAGGATCACTTTGCCGGCTCTTACTGAAGAGAGACGTAAAGACCTGATCAAAGCCGTTCACAAGCGGCTGGAAGAATCCCGGATTACAATTCGCAACCTCCGCAGAGAGTCAATCGACGAATTAAAAACTGCGGAAAAAAACAAGGATATCTCAAAAGATCAGGATATACGTGCCGCTGAGCTACTGCAAAAACTGACAGATAGTCATATCGAATCAATCAACAGGATCGGCAAAGACAAGGAAACCGAAATCTTAGAAGTGTAGCCGGTGGCAGGGATGGTCGCTAAAAGAATAATAACCGGTCTGCTGATCGCCATAGTTGCAGTTATCCTCATGTGGTTCGGCGACCCCTGGGTTACAGGTGCGGTTTGCGTGGTTGCTGCCCTGGCATCGTACGAATTCTACAGGATCGTTAAAAACGAGAATATACGACCTCTTACGTGGTTAGGTATTCTTTTCTCCGTGCTTTTGCCTCTCAACGCTTTTGTACAAACACATTCGATAGATTTTGCCCGGGCCTCTTCCTGGTTCACATTGACGTTACTGGTTACAGCGATTACAGTTATTCCCCTGCTCAGGCTGTTAGTTAAACAATACAGGGAGCATGCCTTTATCAACTGGGGTTGGACAGTTGCAGGGGTGCTTTATACAGGCTGGTTATTATCGTTTTATATTTATATACGGGCGATGGAGAGTGGCCTGGGGTGGCTATTCCTGGTACTGTCCTGTACCGCCCTATGTGACGTTTTCGCTTACGCGGTTGGCAGCACCCTGGGAAAACACCCGCTCGCTTCCTCAATAAGCGCGGGTAAAACTATCGAGGGCAGCATGGGCGGATTGATCGCATCGATCATAGCCGCAGTTATAGTAAGCCTGTTATTCAATTTGCCGATTAATTACTGGCAGATGATCCTGGCCGGCATAATTATCGCTGTATTTGCACAACTCGGCGATTTAATTGAATCCTTGCTGAAGAGAAATATGAGGACCAAAGATTCCGGAAATGTTTTACCCGGGCATGGCGGGATACTGGATCGAATCGACAGCCACCTGCTCGTAGCTCCAATAGCATATTACCTGATACTTATTCTCCAGCATCTTCAGTAATAAAAAAACTGGCTGCCCACGGCTTCAATTTGCGCTGAATGTTTTTTCAGCTAAATCTAATTATCCGGGGCAGCCAGTGACATATTTATCAGCTATTATCAGAAACTACAGGCTGATATTGCCTTTCTTGAGAGTCTCGGTCGGCATGAACCACTTAATGCCGGTCCTCTTGGATATCTCTTCACATCTCTGGGCAACTTTATCCCAGCCCATGCCTTTGCAGAGGGCGAACGGGCCAAATATACCGCCGCCGCCATTTATCATGGCCGTATCAATTTCTGCCGCGCTCTTGGCAACGCCAGCTTCAAGTAACTTCGTGCCTTCATTTACCTGCAGGCACATGATATCCATCGGGTCGAACTTTGGATCTGCTTTGGCCAGGTCAATGGTCGGCCTGGCGCCTCCCGGCCACTCATAAATGCCTTTGCCGGTTTTCTTTCCCAGATTCTTCTCGGCATTCTTCTTTTCAAGCCAGCTGACCGGTTTGAATTCCGGAGACAGCACCTCAGCAAAGTACTTCATGCTGTGCAGATAAACATCCAGCCCGGCAAAATCCATGGTTTCGTAGGGGCCCATAGGGGCGCCGATAGACTTTACCTTGGCATCGGCCGCCTCAGGGTTTAACACACCTTTTTCAAGCGCGTCTGCCAGGTACAAACCGGCGGGGGCGCCCAGCCTGTTATAGATGAATCCGGGGGTATCCTTCTCAACCCTGATCGGTACCATGGCACCCCTGAAGTTCTTCCATCCCTTCACCAGGTCAAAGGTGACATTCATAGTTTCATCAGAGGTTTTATCACCGTGGATAACCTCTATCAGCAGCATCATAGCAACCGGGTTAAAGAAATGCAGGCCGACGACCTTATCGGGCCTCTTGGTGGCCGCTGCTATCTTGGTTATGCTCATATTGGAGGTATTGGAAGCCAGAATAGCGTGTTTGGGCGCATACTCGTCGCATTCTTTAAATATCTTGAGTTTAAGATCCAGGATCTCCGGAACGGCTTCAACCATGAAATCGATATCTTTCATGGCCGCTTTAAGATCGATATAGCCAACCATATTGCCCATGGCCTTATCCATGGCCTCCTGGGTCATTTTCTGTTTGCCAACCTGCTTGGCGAAGCTGTCTTTTACTTTGCTCATGGCCCTGTCAATGAATTCCTGCTTAATGTCATACAGGTTGACCTTATAGCCGGCCAGGGCGGCTATTTCGCCGATGCCATGTCCCATATCGCCGGATCCGACGATGGCAATTGTCTTAATGTCTTGAACTTTCATTGCTTAAATCTCCTGTTATTATTTTATTCGCCGATGAATTTTGCTTCACGTTTTTCCATGAAAGCGGTCATTCCTTCCATGGCATCCTTGGATGTGCCAACCATCTGAGAACCGGCAAGCTCGATCTCGACACCGGCAGCCATATTCGTATCCAGTCCAAGAACAACGGCGTTCAAGATAGCTTTAAGGGCCAGCGGCGCACGTTTGCTCAGCGCCACGGCGTATTCCTTGGCATCTTTCAGCGTTTCTCCCGTTTTCGAAACCTTGTTGATCAAGCCCCAATCATAAGCTTCTTTAGCATTTATCTTCCTGCCCATGAGCGCGATTTCCAGAGCCCTGGTGCGCCCTACCAACCTGGGCAGCCTCTGGGTACCGCCCCAGCCAGGTATGATGCCGAGATTGATTTCAGGCAGACCTAAAGTAGCTTTTTCGGCATCAACCATT
>JAPLHK010000065.1:0-4166 GCA_026389715.1 Chloroflexota bacterium | reverse complement strand
ACCATTACGCGGAAATGGCAGGCCAGGGCCAGTTCAAACCCGCCACCCAGCGCAAACCCATTGATCGCAGCGACAACCGGTTTGGCAGACCTTTCGCTCTTGTTATATACAATATGGCCATACCTCGGCATCCACACATTCATAGGATCAGCGAAACTGGCGATATCAAAGCCAGCAGAGAAAGCCTTTTCGCCCCCGCCGGTAATTATAATGGATCTAATTGTCTTGTCATTCTCGAGTTCGGTAAAAGCTTTGCCAAGATTGTCGATTGCTGCGTAATTGAATGGGTTCACCGGCGGACGGTTTAAGGTAATAATACCCACCGCACCTTCCTTTTCCAGTATCAGTGTATCGTAAGCCATGGTTCCTCCTTGAATGTTTAATTTCGCGCTACATTATAACTCAAATACCGAAATCTTTCCCATCATAGCGACAGGGTTGTATTTGAGCCGCGGATATGTTACCGAGATTTGGTTATCTTTCTATATCAACTACGGTGGTCCTGGATTGAAAATCCGGCAGCAGCGTTTTAAGCTGCATGCCTGCCGTAAGCTCCATCTTGTTCATAACCTCAATCAGATTAGCTACGGCACAAAGGTTAGTACTCGGCCTCCACCATGAGCAGCCCTCCTCGTCGCAAATACAGGTTTCCTTCTTAACAAACCCATCAGCTTCGAGCGTCTTGCTGTTGAATTTCATGGGGCAATTTAAAATTTTCTGCTTTGGCACAATCCTTCCTCCTGTTTAATTAATACTTGACTGTTACCAACGTCAATCCCGGTAATTCCTGCAATATTATACACGGGTACGGTGCAAATTATAATTGCAATAGGTAATCGCTATGTCTATAATATCAGTAAATCTGATTAATTAACTTAGGAGGAGGGTTTCATGGCTGATTGTTCGTTTCACCCGGGAAAAGACGCAGTTGGAGCGTGTGTAAGCTGCGGTAAAATGCTCTGTATCGCCTGCAGGACAGAACTCCATGATAAAGTATATTGCCCGAGCTGTGCCAACAAGCTATTTGTGCACGCAGACGATGTTAAAGTTGCCCCTTCAGCCCCTGTAGTACAATCGGTCAGCGGGGCATGGTGGTTGTTGGTTATCCTGCCTTTGCTATTCGGCGGATGGAACTGGATAGGCGGCATTATTGCCTGGGCTGTCAACAAGGGCAAAGACCCCAAGAAAGCAAGGTCAATGCTGATCTGGGGCATCGTTATATCAGTCATATATATTATTTTAGCGGTAATTTTCCTTGTCCTGGTGCTGGCAGGTTTCTTAGTTGTTTCACTTCCTGGAGTCTTGCAGCAGTAAGAGCAGCGCCAACCTTCACAATTAGCGCTATCTCAACCCCGGCGTCATATCTGTTTTCGGCAGTTGATGCTGGGGTTGATTATTATATCTGGCATTTAATGCTTAGGGCTTTCGCGTTAGAATAATGAAGCCTCTGATAAATTAGTATGGTATACAAAACAAAAAAACTGGCTGTATTAGGTTCAACCGGGTCAATAGGTCAACAGACACTGGATATTGTACGCAAGTTCAGGGATGAATTTGAGGTGGTTGGACTTGCCTGCGGTCAGAATACAGTCATTTTTCAGCAGCAGGTCAGGGAGTTTTCTCCCCGCCTTGTCCATTCAGATGCAATTATCCCTTTGCCGGACCATATTAGACAGGCCCCGATGGAAGAGATAGCTGCCCATCCCGATATCGATACTGTTGTTGTGGCAACCACCGGTAAAGCGGGCCTTAAACCGGTGATTTCTGCACTTAAAGCCGGCAAAACCGTAGCTATTGCTAACAAGGAAATACTGGTCATGGCCGGCGAACTGCTGGTAACCCTATCGGCTCAGCACAATGCACCAATATTGCCTATTGACAGCGAGCACTGTGCAATCTGGCAATGCCTGCAGGGAGAGGATACACCCATATCAAGGATACTGCTCACAGCATCGGGAGGGCCTTTTATCGACTGGCCTCCGCACAGGTTGGCAAAGGTTACAGCTTCAGACGCGCTCAAACACCCGACCTGGAAAATGGGACGGAAAGTAACAATTGATTCAGCCACCCTCTTTAACAAGGGCCTTGAAGTTATAGAGGCGCGCTGGCTATTCAATATCCCTTACGAAAAGATTGAAATCCTCATCCACCGACAGAGCATAGTACATTCCATGGTAGAGTTCCAGGACGGCTCGGTAAAAGCCCAACTGAGTTTCCCGGACATGCATTTGCCGATACAATACGCCCTCTTTTACCCGAAAAGAGTCAGCAACGACAATATCAGTAAAATGGATTTCAGCAAGTCACATACGCTGACTTTTGAACCGGTTGTTTACGGTGATTACCCGTGTTTAAAGCTGGCATTGGAATCAGGCAGGAAAGGCGGCACATACCCGGCCGTATTATGCGCGGCCGATGAAGTGGCGGTTGATCTATTTCTAAAAAATAGTATCCGGTTCGCAGAAATTGCTACAATTATAGAAAAGACATTGAGCATTCATAAACCAATTATAAACCCCGCATTAGATGAGATAGTTTTATCTGACAAATGGGCGCGTAATACGGCCCTCAAAGCAGCAAGGAAGGAATTTTAATGTTATTGACGATAGTGGTTTTCATTGCCTTACTCGTTCTTTTAGTTCTCACGCATGAGTTCGGGCACCTGGCGGCAGCCAAGCTTTCGAAGGTCAAGGTCGAGGAATTCGGTATCGGGTTTCCGCCCAAGATTTGGGGCATAAAACGCGGCGAGACCATTTACTCGATAAATGCCATACCGCTGGGAGGGTTTACCCGTTTGCTGGGTGAGGAAGATCCCACTGCTGAGGGCAGCCTGGCCAGTAAAAGCATCGGGGCGCGCATTTTCGTCCTGAGTGCAGGATCAATACTTAATATCCTGCTCCCCATCCTGCTCTTCACGATAAGTTTCATGATACCCCATGATGTTACGGTAGAGAAGGTGCTCATTAAAGATGTTGTAGCCAATTCGCCTGCACAGGCAGCAGGCATACAGGCCGGTGACAGGATAATGGAGGTAAACGGGCACCAGATAAAAAACCGCGGTGAACTGAGCTACCAGATCCAGCTTAACCTTGGCAACGATATAACCATGGTGGTGCAAAAACCCGATTCCATAGAAAAAACCATAGCCGTTAAGCCCCGCTGGGCGCCGCCCCAGGGACAAGGCGCCACCGGGGTTACACTGACCTCGGCTGACCCTGAGGTCATCAAAGAATCAATGTCGTTCTGGCAGGCAGTCCCCAACGGCATCATTCATAGCTGGGAAATACTGATACTGTTTAGAAATGAAGTGATAAGCTGGTTCGTGAGGAGCACAGCGCCACAGCTTGCAGGTCCGATTGCCATAGCGCAGCTCACCGGAGAAGTCATCAAGGCCGGCATCAGCCCGCTGCTGGAATTTACAGCATTGATCAGCATAAACCTGGGTATATTCAACCTGCTGCCTTTCCCGGGATTAGATGGGGGCCGTTTGATCTTTGTACTGCTGGAATGGGTCAGGCGCGGCAAGAGAATTTCACCGCAAAAAGAAGGCCTGGTGCATATGATCGGCTTTTTTACCCTGCTCGCCCTTATTCTTGTAATTAGCTATTTTGATGTCTCCAGGATAATCCAGGGGGAAAGCCTGCTTCCGTGAAAAAACGGCGTATCTCCAAACAAATTCACATCGGCCAGGTCAAGATAGGCGGCGGTGCCCCGATTGCGGTCCAATCGATGACCAAAACCGATACCCGTGATGCTAAAGCAACCATAGCCCAGATAAATAAGCTTGAGGAGTACGGATGCGAGATTATCAGGGTTGCCATCCCCGACCATGAAGCTGCCGCGGCATTAGCCAAAATAAAGAAGTCGGTTTCAATCCCGGTTGTGGCAGATATCCACTTCGATTACCGCCTTGCGCTGGCGGCTTTAGCGGCAGGGGCAGACGGTCTCAGGTTGAACCCCGGCAATATCCGGGATAAAGGGCATATCAAGCAGGTCGTACTTGCGGCAAAATCCAAAGATATCCCCATCCGCATAGGGATTAACGCCGGCAGCCTTCCCCCGGGAAGACCCAGAAATCTGTCAACGGCCGCATACATGGTTGAGATAGCGATGCAGCAGGTCAGGTTGCTGGAAGATTGGGACTATGATCTAATCAAGATAGCATT
>JAPLHK010000089.1 GCA_026389715.1 Chloroflexota bacterium | reverse complement strand
GTCCCATCTCCAGCAGCAGCTTGATCATGCTACCCTTGACCTTCATGGTGGCCAGTTCCTGCCTCAGCGGGAGCAGCATATAAACATCATTGGACAGGATATTGCCCTTATAGATGTCGGAGCGGATATTGTAGGTATCATAGATGGCGAATTGAACCTCGGGGTTGGCCTTGCGCGCGCTCCATAGGAAGGCGTCGGCTATGATGGGACCCGGGCCCGTGTTAGTGCCACGGAGGAGGTTTTCCTCAGCCACGGCGACCACGGTGTTGAGCTCGCCGGAGACCTGGGTGATATAAGGCTGAAGTATGCTGTCCATATCGGGGCTGTTCCAATAAAGCTTGAAGCCGGGGTTATTAGCTATGGCCTCCATAATCTGGCTGTACTCAGGCCGGCAGGGGCAGAGGTGGCTCCAACCCCAGGCATCCTCTATGCTGAATCCGTTGGTGGAGAAGATGAAGGGCTGGCCTTTATATCCTGTAACCACGCCTTTTTCATCGAAGTCCAGCGATATTTGTCCGAGCATCCGGTTGTATTCCCAGGCCTGTACGATAAGCACCTTCCCGCCGTCCGGACCGGCCACCTCAGTGGGGTAAGGCGTTTCGGCCTTGAGGCCGATCTGTTCGAATTCGGGGCCTCCCATGAAAGTGGCTGTATGACCGCCCACAATGATATCGATGCCCGCTACGGATTTGGCCAGTTTAACGTCATTTTCATAGCCCAGGTGAGAGAGTATGATGATTTTATTGATGCCCAGGTTATTCAGTTCGCTTATATAGCGCGATGCGGATTCTTCAGGTGAAAGGAACGCGATGTTTTTCCCCGGGTAGGCAAGGAAGGCGGTTTTCGGCGTAGTTAATCCTATAATGCCTATCTTTTGTTCATCGAATCCCACTATACAGTAGGGTGTTATCTTACCGGCCAGCAGGGGTTCCCTGGATATATCCATATTGGCGGCCAGTACCGGGAACTTGGCGCGGCTGAAAAGGTTAGCGGCCTCCTGGACGCTTTTAGAAAACTCGTGGTTGCCCGGCACAAAGGCGTCGAACTTCATGGCGTTCATAGCGTCCACGTCGGCCATGCCCTCGAACCGGGTTGACCAGACGGTGCCCTCCAGTATATCTCCGGCGTGCAGGAGTAAAACGTTTTTCTCCCGGTTGCGTATATCCTCCACGGCTGAATTCAAAAGGCTGTAACCCCCCACCGTGGCCAGGGTTGCCATCCCATTGAATTTCATCAGCACGTTGCTTGGTATAGCATAGCCATGCGTATCGTTGACATGGAGTATGGTTAGCGAAAATGGCGGGGTGATAACCTCCTTGAGTGGTTTGCCCGGGTTAGCCGCAGGGGCGCAGGAAAGCGCAACTAACACCACCGCAAGCAGCAGCGGCACAACGGCATGCACGTGTCCGTGATTTTTCCATGGCTTCATTGCTGCCCTCCTTGAAAAGGTTGAGGATATTATAGGCCGATTAGAGCGCTTTCCAAAATGTCTCTTTGTTATCGCCGGGGTTGAAGAAATCAGGTACGGTGCTGACATGCTTATAACCGAGCGTGATATACAGGGAGCGGGCTGCCTTGTAGTTGGGGTTGGAGGAGGTATCGATCAATATCAGCCGACCGCCCAGTTTTTTAATATGGTCGGCGGCCGTGGTGAATAAACTGCTGGCGATGCCCTGCCCATGCAAGTGGGGTGCGACGGCGCACCAGTACATGTCCCAGGCGCCGTGTGTGAGTGGGGTCGGACCGTAACAGAGGTAGCCGGCAAAGTCCCCGTCGTGTTCCGCTATAAGAAAGTAGTAGCCTGAACCTTCCGGGTCCTGGAAATACTCATCGATAATCTCTTCGACTACGGTCAGCTCATCGGGCACAAAGGCCTTGGTTTCATCAGTTACCCTGATGATGTGGGATTTGTCAGAAGGCTGGATCCCCCTTATTTTAACAGGCATGGTTCTACTCCAGAGCGAGGTCGATTATTTTCTGTATCAACTCAGTATACGCCATCCCGCGCGCCGCCGCCTGCCGGGCTATACCAAGTTCAGGCGTGATGTCGGGGTTGGCGTTGACCTCCAGTACCTTAATGCTGCTGTCGCAGGCCTGGCGCATGTCTACCCTGGCATAGCCGCGGCAGCCTGCTGCCCGGCAAGAGGAGAGGACTATAGATGTTATGGCCTCACGCAGTTCAGGGCTTATCTCGGCCGGGCAGCATACACCTGTGCCCTTGTAATAATCCGTTTCCTCGAACCATTTGGATTCGAAGGTCAGTATGCGCGGCAGCCCGGGCGGCAGGCTGTAGGTTATCTCCGAGATCTCAACGACTTCGTGCTCACTGTTGCCCAGGATGGAGGAATTGAACTCACGCCCATCAATGAATTCCTCTACCAGCGCGTAACCGCGGAAGCGCCCGCTGATGCGCGCGACCTGCAGACCGAGCTGCTCCCTGTTCCACACTATGTTCTCCGCTGAAAGCCCGTGGCTGGCATCCTCGTCCCTGGGCTTAACGATGCAGGGGAATAAAAGGTTGAAACTGTTTACGCTGTCCGGGGTGAGCACCTGGAAGGACGGTGTGCTTACCCCGGCTGCATGCAGCACGGCTTTAAAATCAGCTTTGTCCAGCGTGAGCGCCAGCGCATCGGAGGAGTTACCGGTGAAGCGCAGGCCTTTCTCTTCCATCATGCGCGCCACGACCGGTTCGGAATGCGGGAGATCCTCGAACCCCTCGAACAGGTTGAAGATAACGTCGGCCTTTATATTGTCAAGAGCCGCAGGCACGGTTTCCAGGGGAGGCCGCAGGGGCACCTTCTCCACCGCGTGTCCCAGTTCCAGCAGGGCCTTCTTGACGGCCACCACCTCCTCCAGCACGCCGGTGATGGCCTCCTCTTCCCCGCAATAGTCCTGCGCTTCCGTGAATGGGTCGTTATATATAATAGCTACTTTCATCTGCGTCACCCGTATCTGGCAAGCGCGGATTCAAATATAGACCGGATAAGCCCGTTATAAGTCCAGCCCATTTTATAGGACATGATGGGCAGGTCGCCTGATTCGGGATTAAGCCCGGGCAGGGGGTTCACCTCAAGGAAATAGGGAGTGCCGTCCGGCGCCACACGGAAATCAACGCGTGAGAAATCGCGGCAGCCCAGCGTTGTAAAGGCAGCCAGGCTGGCTTCGGTTATCCGTTTGATCACAGATTTGGGTAGCCTGGCCGGGCATTCATAGTCAACCAGGTTGCGCCAGTCCCGCTTGACCTCCAGCGAGTAAACAAAGCTCCTGAATTTACTGCGTGGCAGCACACGCATAATACCAACGATAACAGGGGGAGCGTTGCCCACTACTCCTACCGTTACCTCATCGCCCTCGATGTATTTCTCAATCAGCACGGGCTGTCTGTACTTAGCCAGCAATTGACGCGTTATTGTCCTTGCCCTGGCAGCGGTATCGGCACGGGATGTCAGCCGGATGCCTTTGCTGGAGCCTTCGAAAGCCGGTTTGATGAAGGCCGGCAGGGGGAAATCGTCGGCGGAAACGGCCTTGAGAGCCTGGAGTGAGCCGATTAACAGCCATGCGGGTGTGGCAATACCAGCGGCACTGACAAGCCGTTTGGCGAGGGGTTTATCCAGGGTAATGGCGAGGGTCTGGGGGTCGGAGCCGGAATAGGGGATATCCAGCATCTCCAGTATGGCGGGCACCTGGGCCTCGCGGCTGCGCAGGCTGCCGTGCCCTTCGGCGATATTAAAGACGAACTCTACCTTGCTTTTGAGGATTTTGGAGATAAATTTACGTCCTCCGCCGAGGAGTATGGTGTCGTGCCCGAGCGCGCGCAGGCCGCCGGCGATGGCATTTACTACCTCGAGGGAATCATATTCCTCAAATGCGTCCTCGGGGATATCCCGGCCTGGCTGGAAATCGTCTTTTAAGTCGAAAGCCAGGCCGATTCGCATGGTGACCTGGTTAAACGGCTACCAGCTCCAGTGCCATCTGCAGTTTGCTGGCCTTCGGCCGCCCGTTGCGTGCCGCCGTAGCAGCCTGCGGCTTGGGATTATGGTAGTGGTAAATTTTGCCGAGGTAGTTCCTGAATGCCAGCTTTCCGTCTTCGCGTGATATAAGGTAGCTGGCCTGCAACGGCACTTTGCCGCCCCCGCCGGGGAGGTCGATGACGTAGGTAGGAACGGCCAGTCCGGATGTATGCCCGCGCATGCCCTCGATGATGTCCAGGCCTTTTTCCACTGTAGTGCGCAGGTGTTCGGTGCCTTCCACCTCGTCTGCCTGGAAGAGGTAGTAGGGGCGGATTTTAGCTTTGAGGAGGCCGTGGCAAAGGTTGAGCTGTTTTTCCACCGAATCGTTGACGCCGGCCAGCAGCACCGACTGGTTGTTAACCGGTATGCCGCAGCGCAGAATTTTTTCACAGGCCGCCTTGGCTTCCTCTGTAAGCTCGTTGGCGTGGTTGAAATGCGTGTTAAGCCAGATAGCGCCGTATTTTGAGAGCATTGCGCATAGTTCATCATCGATGCGCTGGGGCAGCACCACCGGCACGCGGGTGCCGATGCGGATAATCTCGACATGCGCGATAGCGCGAATTTTCTTGATTATACACTCAAGCTGTTTGGTGGAGAGGGTAAGCGGGTCGCCGCCCGAGATGATGACGTCCCTTATGCGTGTGTCCCTGCGTATGTATTCGAGCATGCGGTCTATCTCTTCAGGCGGGCGCACCCAGTTACCATGCCTCCATTCGCGTTTGCGGGTACAATGGCGGCAGAACATCGGGCAGATATCGGTGACGACCATCAGCACGCGGTCGGGGTAGCGGTGTACCAGGCCGGGCACCGCTGAGTCCCGCTCCTCTTCGAGGGGATCTTCGGATAGTATGCCGGCCAGCGCTATTTCCTCGAAAGCAGGCATGGATTGCCTGCGTATGGGATCGCAGGGATCCTCGTGGTCGATCAGGCAGAAATAATAAGGGGTAATCGAGATGGGGAATTTCTCGGTAACCAGCGTCATGTTGACCTGGTCGCGGATAGATAAGGGGATCAGTTTAGAAAGCTCTTCTATACTGGTGACACGGTTGCGGAACTGCCATTTCCAGTCGTTCCAGTTCTCGTCGGGCACATTGCTGAAGAACCTTTGCCTGTTCCTCAGCAAGCGCAAGCTTGGAGGCTCTTCTACTTCAACAGCAGCGTGACCTGGAGGTTCCTCTTCTGCAGAGAATTCGAATAAGTCTTTTTGTTTAGTTGTAGTTGCTTGCGCCACCTTGGGCTGTGCCTCCTTAAAATCAGTTATTTTTTCCTATTTGGGGCAATCGTATTTTTTATCCTTGCGTTTTTTATAGCATGTATGGAAAATCATGTCAAGTATTTTGGGTAAAAAATTGCAAAATTTTTTTGAATTGTATCTACGATGGAAAATTTCGGTGCTTTTTCGGGCGGGTTACGGTGTATAAGCGTATGCGTATAAAAAAGAAATAGACTATATAATGCCGCTATTTGTTGCAGGAAAAATAGTGACGGCGGGTTATCCACGCGATTATGTGATAAAACGCCGTTGCGGTATACTCTATCTGTTTCAAAATCGAGGGCAAATAAAGCCACGGCCGGGAGGCGAGCATGCTGGATATTTTCAGGAAAAAATTTCATCCCAGGAAAATTATTGATAATCCTTCCGAGGAAATATTGAGGGATAAAGCCCTGGAAACGGGCGGTATCCTTTCTGAATTCGGCAACCTGGCTGTGACTACCAGGGTCCGTAACAGGATAGCCAAGTTTACCGAGGTCGTATTGGGTGAACTGGAAGACGAAAATGTCAGGCTCGTGGAGGACGTTCTGGCATATTTAAACGATAAAGATGTGATTATGCTGGACAGGGTCATGTGCCAGCAGGACGGATACAAGAAAAGGTGCCGCGTTTACGTAGATGCGGAATATCCCCGTATACCGCTGATGTGGGGCAATACGTTATTCCCCGCTGAGCAGGGTGAGCCGGATTTTATCACGGTCACTGTTCCGGACTGGCCTGAAAAGAAGGTGCTGGTCTTTCCCGAGGCGGGAGTGACGCTTATCATGGGCAGCGATTACAAGGGCGAGAATAAAAAGGCCATGTTGCGGCAGGTAATGTACTGGGCCAAGAGGGAGGGGAACCTCGGCCTGCATGCTGCCAGCAAGATCCTGCGCATTATGAAGGACGGCAAGCTTGTAGATAGGGGCTTTCTGCTCTTCGGGTTAAGCGGCACAGGCAAGACCTCGCTGGCCTGCCATTCACACTGGCTGCGGCCGCCCGAGCGGGTGATAATCCGCCAGGACGATGTCGTTATATTGAAATCAGACAGCAGCGCAATTGGAACGGAAGAATCCTTCTATATGAAGACGGACGGGCTTGAACCCGCAGCCCAGCCGCTATTGTATGCAGCCGCTATAAGCCCGAGGGCAATACTTGAGAATGTCCATGTTGACCGGGTAACAGGCAAGGTTGATTTCTTCGATTCCACGCTGACGTCCAACGGCCGTGCCATGGTAAAGCGGCGGGATATAGCTTTCACAGACAAAGATATAGATCTGGAGAGGGTGGACTACTTAGTATTCATCACCAGGCATAATGAGATAGTACCGCCCGTGGTCAAGCTTTCACAGGAGTGGGGAGCGGCGTCTTTTATGCTGGGCGAATCGGTTGAGACTTCAGCGGGCGACCCGTCCGAAGCCGGGAAACAGCGCCGGGTGGTCGGCACCAATCCCTTCATCGTAGGGTCAGAGGAGGAGGAAGGCAACCTGTTCCTGAGTATCCTGAGGAAGAATCCGCACATGCAGTGCTACCTCTTGAATACCGGGAAAGTGGGCGGACTGACCGGCGGGCAGAAGATAACCGTATTCGATTCGGTGAAAATCCTTGAGATGATAGCCCGTGATAAAATTACCTGGAAAAAGGACGACTACTGGGGATACGAAGTTCCGGTCGAGATACCCGGCCTCGATATGGGCCGCTTTGATTTGAACAATTATTACCCGAAGGAAAAAGTTGCGGCATTGAGTAAAACCCTGAAGAGAGAGAGGTTGGCCTGGCTGTCTCAATTCGAGGGGCTTGACCCTGCCATTGTCGGCGCCTTGAAACCGTAATAATCCATTTGACACACCGATTATAACGAAGCATTATTAAAATCTGATCAAGCAGGCTATTATTCGCATCAAATGCTAAAGATCATCAGTCTCATGGCAGCCCTCATTATTCTACTGCCGGCCTGTGCCGGGCCGGCTAACCCGGTGCAGGACAATTTCACGCAGGGCGGCAGCTCTTCTCAGCAGGGCAAACCGGCCGCCGCGGCCGAGAATAATAGCGCTGCGGCCGTTGTCCCTTCGATCGATGTGAGCACGGAGCAGATGCGGGCGGCGGATGATTATGACAGGGCGGTTGAGGCAGCCACGGGAGCGCTGGCGGCGGCGCCGGATGATGTCACTCTAAAAGAGAAACTGGCGGATGCCTATATCGCCCGGGCCTGGTATTACAAAAGCAAACGCCTGAACCCCTATACCGTTACAGATTTATTCAAGGCCATAGAGATAGCGCCAAAATATTACCGGGCCCACTACGAACTTGGCCGCTTCCACAACAACCAGTGGCAATTCAGCATCGGTATATATGACCTTAATATAGCCCTTTCGCTTAAACCGGATTTCGCCCCGGCTTACAGCGAACGTGCCTATTCATATTATAAGAACCAGAAATATGAACAGGCGCTAGCTGACGCCAATAAGGCTATAGAACTCGACTCCAGCAATGCGCAATTTTACTGCACCAGGAGCCTGATTTACGTTGCTACGGGTAAACCGGGCCCGGCACTGGAAGATGCAGATAAGGCCGTTCAGATAGATCCGTCGGATGCATTCTCCTACTATAACCGTAGCCTCGTTTATGCGGCGGCCGGCAAGCCGGACCTGGCCACGGCGGATCTGGAAACCACGCTCAAGCTTTCCCAGGATGACCTGCTGACCGCCCGGGCCACCGCGGACCTGCAAAAACTACAGAGGTGAAATCTTCTAATGCCGGACACAGATCTCAATGGTAAAAATTCCTTGCCCGGTACCAAGCGTATTGAGGCTCTGGCTGATGGTATTTTTGCCATCGCCATGACTTTATTGGTATTAAATTTAAGTTTTCCGCTTGTTGAAAGCAGCCCTCAAAGCCTGCTCAAAATGCTGTCCGGTCAGGTTGCGGATTTTCTTAGTTACGGGTTAAGTTTCATCTTACTTGCCATTTTTTGGATTATGCACCATCAACAGTTCCACTATATACAGAGCACAGATAGCAAACATCTATGGATCAACATCTTTATCCTTATGTTTGTAGCGCTGGTCCCTTTTTCCACATCGATAATCGGCGATTATGGGGTGAACATGATTGCCGATGTTTTTTTCTCGTCTAATATTCTAATTATCGGCTTTCTGTTTCTAATTAATTGGGTGTATGCCACAGGTAAATGTCGCCTGGTCAGTCTGGATCTTGACCGGCAAATCATTGTCAGGACGGTCTGGCGTATCTCAGTTATTCCGATAGTTTCACTGCTGGCTATAATAGTATCTTTATTCAGCCCTTTTGGAAGCGTATGGCTTTTTATACTTATTCCGATCATTCAGTTCCTCAAGCCTTTTCGATACTCCTGACTATCGAGACCTTTATTGCCAAACCGGTTATGGTGGGTGAAATCCTCCACATCACGTCGCACCCTCAGGTATTTGGCCGGCTCAGAAACCGGATAGCCCAAACGGCAGGCAAATGCAATCTTCAGTTGTTTGGGGATATCGAGGATTCTCTTCACCTCTTTTGCTACCGGGTCCGCTCCGAGGACGCTCATTATGTGAAAACCGATGCCCAGGGAATTGGCCATGAGCCACATGTTTTCCATAACACAGCCAAGGCTTATAATTCCCAGGAAATCACCCTCCGAGGCAGGCGCCCTTTTATCAGGATCGTAAATTACGATCAGCAGGACCGGGCCTGTTGGAAAAGACTTATCCAGGGGCCAAACAGCCTTTTTCTCAGCTTCACTCAATTTAAAGTCCGGGTTTCTCCAGGATGGAGGAAACATGGCACCGGAAATCCCGACCCTCTTCCTGCGCAATTCTTCTTCGGAAAAGGATAGCTGCTTATAGTTTTCCCGGACAAAGATTTCGGATATCGGGCTTTTTATTTTCCCTATGTTTTCCAGGATTTTTTTATCGTCTACGACGACTATTTCATAATTCTGCATATTGTGAGCCGTGGGTGCCCAACGCCCGGCCTCCAATATCTTCCCTAAGTCCTCCTTTGCCACCGGGCGTTCAGTGTCGAAGGAAATTCTTAGTGATTTTCTTTGCTGGATAAGCTTCAATATGTCTTGCACAATAACCTCCGTATCGGGGGATATTTTTTTGAATCTACCGTTTTATTGTCAGGCGCCGGTTTTCAGAACGGCCCTGAAACGCACTTTTGCTGTCATCATTTTTTCGTAGGCCAGCGCGGCTTGTTCCAGTGGAAAAACTTCAATCATAGGCAGGGCTCCGGAAATGACGCTAAAATTCAGGGCGTCTTCCGATTTGTCTTTGGCCGGTCCGGCAATCCAACCCCGTATCGAACCTCTTCCCCCCAGCAACTGACCCGGGGTAAATTGCATTGGTTCGCCTGACGCAGCAACAACTATCAACTGGCCATCAAAACCCAGTCCATTTATAACTTGCGAAATAGCTTTGCTGTTTGGAGCCGTAGCCAGAATAACCCGGGCCCCGCCAAGTTTTTTAAGTTCAGCCGCTGGATTCTGAGACTCAGTGTCAATATACACATGCGCGCCAAGTTTATAAGCCAGCTCTTCCTTATCCTTACCGCGCGACAGTGCCACGGTTTTAAAACCAAGCTTTCTGGCAAACTGTATTCCCATATGTCCCAGGCCTCCTATGCCCTGGATCGCCACCAGATCACCACCCCTGGCTACGCTGTTGCGCAGGGCTGTAAAAGTAGTTCTGCCGGCGCACAGCAGAGGCGCTGCTTCGAAAGAGTTGAGCTCATCAGGAATAATTGTCATCGCCTGCTGTGGCGCTACCATATATTCGGCATAGCCGCCATCAAATGAAATTCCGGTTGTTAAAAAGCTTGCGCAGTTGCCGGGATCTCCCTTTCTGCAAGCATCACACTTAAGGCAAGGCCCTCCATGCCATCCAACTCCGACCCTCTGGCCAATCTCCCAGGAAGAAATATTAGGACCCAGTTTGTCAATTGTTCCTACCACTTCATGTCCCGGCACCCTGGGATATTTGATGCCAGGGAAATGCCCCTCTTTTACCACGGCATCGCCATGGCAAATACCACAGGCCTGGACTTTAATGCGTACTTCATTCTCCTTTGGTTCAGGGATTGCCTTTTTAATTAATTCGAAATCGGCGCCCGGCGCACTAATTTGAACAGCCCTCATTGATGACATAAAAATTAGCCCTCCTTTCCCTATAAATATGCGCTGTACCAAATTTGAAGATTCTTGCCATGCCAATGCACAAATTGTAGCACTCCCTGCCATGTGGCCGATATGAATTACCGCAATATCCGGGGATAAATGTATTCCCTATAATAACAATAGCTGCGCCGGTTTCAATTTATTTATTGACTGGCAAAGCCTCATGTGCTACAAATAACCCGGTTTTAACGTTATTGATCAGGATAAAGATGACGGAAAATGAACCCCGCAAAATTAATTGGCTTAAATTAGGCATCATCTTTTTAATTTTTGCGGTATTCAGCGTAGCTTTGGCTTACGCAACTCAAATTCTTTTAGAAAACATCCGCCTGCCATTATATAGGTTTGAACTGGCGGCGTACTTAACCATTTTCGTTGTTGCCATAGTGGTTAACCTTTCACTGGTACCCTTGCCATTTGTAGTATCCATAATGATTGTTGCCGCTTCCAGGTGGAATCCCTGGCTGGTTGCACTTTCAGGCAGTCTGGGAGCCAGCCTCGGTGAAATGAGTTATTATTACCTCGGATTTATAAGCAAGAAAGTGGCGGTGCCTGATGATATTATCGGATACGCCAAAGTAAAAGGCTGGGTTGAGAAATATGGGATGTGGGCTATAGCATTTTTGTCTTTTCAACCGGTATTGCCCATTGAAATCGGCGGACTGGTTGCCGGGCTGACCCGTTATCCTCTGTATAAGTTTCTGATTGCCCTCTGGATCGGCAAATTTCCTAAATATATCATCTTAATTTTCCTGGGTTCCGCTGTGCTGCATATATTTCCTATGCCTCATCTTAACTGGTTACCTTTTTAACCGGACCCAGAATGAACGGATAGAACTCATATGTTCTATGCTTCGATGGCCTCACCGCCGGTTGTCACCAGTTTCACTGCCAACCCCTCATTTGTCAATCCCGGATGAACCACAGATGGTCAAATAAATACAGGGTTTATTCGTGTCTCAATGATTCGATCGGATCGAGGCCCCCGGCCCGGAAGGCCGGGTAGGTGCCGGACAGCAGTCCCGTCCCGATGGATACGCCGAGCGCGATGAAGACGATGCTGTACGAGATTTCCGGTGTGACCTGTGTTTGACCTAACGTTATCTGGCCCATTGCGTGGGCTACTCCCACCGCCAGACCCAGGCCGATCAAACCTCCGGTCAGGCTCAGGGCGGCTGCCTCAATGAGGAACTGGATCAGGATGTCTCTCCTCCTGGCGCCGATAGCTTTGCGGATGCCTATTTCCCTGGTCCTCTCCGTGACCGAGACCAGCATGATATTCATGATGCCTATGCCGCCCACGATCAACGATATGGCGCCGACCGCTCCCATAAAGAGCGAGAAGGCGGCCAATGTCGCCTGCATGCTGTTGAGTGTCTCGCGCATGCCGGTAATGCTGAAATCGTCCGCTGCCCCCGCCGCCGTCCTGATGACATGCCTGGCGCGCAGGACGGCGGTTACCTGGGCAATAGCAGCGTCCACCTGGTCGGGGGTAACGGCTTTAACGCCGATCTGCTGGACAACATCTCCGCCTGTTATCTTGGATTGCATGGTTGTCAGGGGCATTAACACGTAGCTGTCCCCGGCGAAGCCGCCGAACTTCTGGCAGGTGCCCACAACCTGGAATTTCATTCCAGAGATGCGGATGTAGTTGCCGACGGGTGACTGCGCGCCCGTGCCGAACAGGTCGATCACCGCCTGGTAGCCCAGAACCACCACGTTAGCCCTGTTGGTCACATCCTGGTCGGTAAGGAACCTGCCCTGGTCGATCTTGTAGTTCCTTATCTGGGTTATCACGGGCATGATCCCCATGGTCTGCTCATTGGCATTGTTATTGCCGTAGGATACGGTTCCCCTGCTGGTGCGCGTCGGTGACACGACGCTCACGGCGGGAACCAGTTTCTTATCCTGGAGCGCCGTTACGTCCAAGTCTTGGTCATGCTGGTCTGGAATCCCTGGCCCAGGGCGACCAGCAACCCGACTGCACATACGCCAATCACGATGCCCAGCATGGTGAGCGACGATCTCATTTTATTGGCAAATATCGATTGCCAGGCGGTTCTAAGGCTTTCCCAGATGCTCACCGCTTTTTCTCCTCGATTATTTTGCCGTCCCTTACGTAGATGGTCCTCTGCGTGTAGGAGGCGATATCTTCTTCATGCGTAACAATGACTATGGTTATGCCCTTCTTATGCAGCTCCGTGAACAAGCTCATGATGCTGCGGCTGGTGGCCGTATCCAGGTTGCCCGTCGGCTCGTCGGCCAGGATCACCTTCGGGTTATTTATCAGTGCACGCGCGATGGCAACGCGCTGCTTTTCGCCGCCGGACATCTCAGTCGGCAGGTGTTTGGCCCTTACCGCGATGCCCACTGATTCGAGCGCTGCCATGGACCGCTGCTGACGATGGTTTTCGCCGGAATATATCAGCGGCAGGGCTACGTTCTGAAGGGCGCTTATTTTGGGCAAAAGGTTATAAGACTGGAAAACGAAGCCCAGTTTTGCGTTCCTGATCTTGGCGAGCTGGTCGTCGTTAAGGCTGGCAACGTCCACCCCGTCCAGGTGGTACGTTGATTTGCCAGAGCCGGAATGGCCCATGATGGATACCATTTCGCCCTCATCGCATTTGAAGGAGATATCATCCAGGCCGGTGACCTTCAGTTCGCCTGTGTCGTAAAATTTGGTTAAATTAGTCAATTCAATCATCGTCATTTTTATATACCTGTTCATTGATACTGTATGTAATAGTAGCCCGTTTATTGCAGTGAGCGCATTGCATTGGCACCGGTCCTGGTAGGGGCGTTTACAGAGCTGCGGTCGGTAATCGCCACGACTTTGTCCCCTTCCTGCAATCCCGACTGCACCTCCGCGTACTCAGTGTTTTGTACTCCGATGGTAATTTTTCTCCTCTCGGGCTTGCCGGTTTGCGCATTCTCAACCATTACAAAAGACCCGCCTCGCATATTAAGGACCATCGATACCGGCACCAGCAGTACGTTTTTCGCACTGGCTGCCGTGATCGTTGCTGTGGAAGTCAGCCCTCCCCTGAGAGTTACGTCGGTCGGGTCAAGCGCTATGAAGACTGTGAACTTGACCACCGATCCTGACAGTGCGCCGAAAGGCGAAATAAACTGTACTTTGCCGGTAAACGTCTTGTTCGGGAAGGCGTCTACTGCGATTGTGGCCGGCTGCCCCTGTGCCACCTTCAAGATGTCGATCTCGTCCACCAACCCGGTGAACCGCACGTAGCTGGTGTCAACCAGGGTGATGGCATTCGTCGATGAATAGTTCTGCGCGGAGGTGACGGTCGAAACTTTGGCGTCCACCTGGACAATGGCCCCGTCGACCGGGGCTATGATGGCGTTCTGCATAATGGTCTGCTTGGCGTTGTAGAGGTTGACCTCCGCGCTCTGCAGGCTCAGGTTATACTGCTGCAGTGTCTGCCAGTTGATGCCCTGGCCCGTCTCAAATATGAGGGTCTGCGTCTCCAGCACGTCGCGCGCTACCTGCAGGTTCAGCTTGCCGATGTACAACCGCTTGGCGGCTTCTACAGGGTCGGCGCCATCGCTGTTAATATAGCTCTTGAGGTCCTGCACGGAGCGCAACGATGACTGCAGGAAATCAGCGCTGCTATAGGTGTCGGCGAACTCGAAAATCATTCGGCTATGTATGCTGATCGTGCTCCTGGCCTGGTCACCCACGTCGGAGACCTGCTGTACCAGAGCGTCCAGGACCGCACCCATCTTCTTATGGTCACCGGCCTTAATTTCCTGGCTGGCGTCGACCAGCTTCTGCTCGTAGCCCTGCAGGTAGCTTATTACAGCGGCGTAATCTGCCTGTATGGGCTTGGAACTACCGGCATTCGGGTCGGGCGTCCACAACGAATTTGTCTTGGCCCCGGCCAGCACAGCCGCGTTGGGCCTGGTGTTAATGAGGTCCTCGCATACCTGTATATCATAATATGTCATAACCAGCCAGTATCCGGCATTCTGATAGTCTCCCTGGTTGAAATAGCTTTGCGCGGCGGCGATATCCGTCTCCGCCTCGTCGGCCATGCGCGCTATGCTCAAGTCCGGGTAGTTATAGGGGAGGTGGTCCGGGCTGCACCCGAGCGTGATGTTATTCTGCGCCGTCTGTATGCTGAACAGGGCGGACTTTATGGCGTCGATCTGCAGTGACGGGTCCTGCATGGCGAGCAGCGCGCCCTCGTGAACGTAATCCCCTTCCTGCACAAATACGCGTATGACCTGTCCCTGGGTCCCGAACTTCAGGCTGTATTGATTCGGCATGCTCAGGTTGCCGTCGGTGGACACTATAACGCTGAGATCGCCGCGTTTGACTTCCACGGGCTGGCCCGCTGCCGTGGCGGTCTGGTTGTCGCTGACACTGCTGCTGCACCCGGCCGGCAATAGAGCAGCCAGGCTCAATGCCATTATGGCGGTAATTATCTTTCTATTCTTCATAGTATTATTTTCCTGGTGCGGGCCTTAGCCTCCCGGCCGGCCACCTCCGCCGCCTGCCGGCGGTCCGCCGGCTCCGCCGCCGCCTCCCGGTCCGAAGTTCGGCCTTGTCGTGGGTGCTCCCGCCGCCGATTCCTGGATTACCACCCTGTCGCCTTCGTTCAGGCCTGTCAGGATGGCCGCGCTTTGCTGGTTCTGCAGCCCGAGGGTGACCGGCATTTTCTCGGTTTTGTTGTCACTGGTGATAACTGTCACAGATGTGGAGCCGTCCTTGGCCGTATTGATGGCTGTCAGCGGCAGCACCAGCGCATTCTGGACGCTGGTGACCGCTATCTCGGCCGTGGAGGTCAGGAGGCCTTTCAAGGGCACATCGGTGGGGTCCAGCAGGATGGTGATGTTGAACCTCACCACGCCGTTGGCGTCGGGTGTGCCATAAGGAGAGATGAATGAGACCTTTCCTGTGAACGTCTTATTGGGCACGGCATCCACCGTGATGGTGGCCTTTTGCCCCGCCTTGATCTTGGTGATGTCTATCTCGTCAACCTGCCCCTTGAACTGCAGTTGCGAAGTGTCCACGATCATGATGTCGCCTTTCGACGCGTAGTCTATCTGTGAGAGCACGTCGTTGCCCCTCAAGTTCACCGCCACCACGATCCCATCGACCGGCGCCAGTATGACTGTCTTGAGGAAATCGTCGTTGCGGTCCTTGAGTGTGACTAGCTTGTTGGCCAGGTCCACGTTATACTGCTGCTGGGCTTTCAATGAGAGGCCGTGCTGCAGCACGTAGTCATTGGTTCCCAGTACAGCGTTGCTCAGCATCATGTAATGTTCGGCGATGCGCAGGTTGGTCTCGAGGTCGGGCGATTTAAGCCCGTCCTTCTCCAGTCCCGCCGCGGCCTCGTTCAATTTGGCCTCGGCGGCGTTGAAAAAGCGTATGCTGAGGTCCTTGCCGTAGACATCAGTATTGTTCGGCAGATCAATTATGTTGTAGTTGGTATAAACGATATGGCCTATAGGCTGCATGCCGGCCAGCACTGACTGGTACTGTGCGGCCGCTTCGTCGTACTTATTTTGTGCGATCAGGTCGCGCGCTTTCTGTATGTCCGCCTGCGCCTGCCTGATCTGGTCGATATCTTTACGTAGCGACTGGATGTAGAAGCCCGCTCCGGAGGGATCCTGTCCCATGATCTCCATATAGGTTAAATTCTGGTCGTTGACCACCGGCGCCATGTTGCCCAGCCCGGAATCAGGGTTGTTGATGGCGTCCTCGATCATCATTATTACGGACTCCAGGTCCGCCAGCGCCACGTTAAGTTCCGACGAAGCGCCGGTATAGTTTCCAGACAGGTACAACTGCTGCGAGTTGCTCAATTCCTGCTGATACCAATAATAGCCGTCCAATATCGTGCCGGTTGGGTAGTAGGTGCTGTAGGAAGGCACGGGATGAGCATCCCATCCTTCTTTAGGCGTAAACGTGGTAGTTATCAGATCCGGGCCTGCCACTGTTATATAACCTTGCGCCTGTTGACCTGTTCCTGGATCTATAATTGGCAATCCACTGTCAGGGTCCCATAATGGAACAAGTTTCTGAACAGTGGTATGGGTGGTTGTTGTCGTGGGATCGTAAATGGTGCCCCGGAATTTGGGCAGCCGCGGCACGGTCTCGTAAAGGTTGGCCAGTGTGGTCTGCACCGCGTTATTGGCAGTTTTGATGGCCAGTTCCTGCGTGGTGGCGTCGAGCGTCGCAAGCACAGTCCCCGCCTTGACTACATCCCCCTCCTTGACGTTTACATCGAGGACGTTGCCAGGCGCGCCGAAATGCAGGTCGAAGGCCTGCGGCATGTTCAGCTTGCCGTCCACGCTGACAGTTACGTCGAGGTTGCCCCGCTGGACCGGGATGGTTCGCGTGCTCGTCGTGGGCGCTTTGGCTGCTACTGTACAACCTGTAAGTGAAATGGCCAGTATGGCTGTGGCCAGAATGACCGATAATTTATTCATTTTTTTACGCATAATGATATTCTTTTAACCCAGCAGGGAAGCATGATTTTGTGCAATTAAACAAGATTACCAAGAAATTGTTAAGATTTTATTTAGCATGCAGTGCATATCTGCAGTCGTTAATACAATTAATATAAACAGAGTTTATTATAGCACTTCCCCGGCAATGGGTAGGGTAAAGGAGAAGCGGCTGCCCTTGCCCGGCTCGCTTTGTGCCCAGATCTTGCCCTGGTGCTCCTCGACAATATACCTGGCGATGGTTAAGCCCAGGCCGCTGCCGCCGGTTGACCTCGACCTGGATTTGTCGACACGGTGGAAGCGCTCGAAGATATTGGCCACCTCTTCAGCGGGTATGCCCTCCCCGGTATCAGAGACGCTGACTTCGACGAAATCAGGGCTCAAGCCGGCTGAAACAGTTATGCTGCCGCCCGCGGGTGTATGGGCCATGGCGTTTTCCAGCAGGTTGAGCAATACCTGCCTGATGCGCAGGAAGTCGATATTCACGCGGGGAAGCCCGCCGGGCACATCGGAGGATAGCTGCAAGCCCTTTTCAACGGACTTGGCCTGTATGGCATTGATTGATTGCCTGACAAGCTCAGCCACTTCTTCCGGCTGGCAATAGAGCTTCAATTCACCGGCCTCAGCCAGGCTGAGCTCCTGCAGGTCGTTGACCAGCCGCGACAGGAGTATGGTTTCATCGTAAATTGAAGAGATAGTCGCGGTGTCCGGCTTCATGAGCCCGTCATTAATAGCTTCGAGGTAACCCCTGACGTTGGTGAGCGGGCTGCGCAGCTCGTGGGCGATATCGGATACCATATGCTGGCGCAACTGCTCATCGCGCTGCAGGTTGCCGGCCATCGAGTTAAAAGTGGAAGCCAGCTCACCTATCTCGCTGTTATCCTTGATGTCGACGCGTTGCGAGAAATCTCCCTTTCCCAGGCGCTGGGCTGCCGTCCTCAATTCTTTAACCGGTGACAGGATGCGGCGTGACAGGAAGAGTGTAACCAGGAAGGCGACGACCACAGCCAGGCATGCGCCAATTAAGAAATAGTTGCCCAACTGCCGGTACATTATCTGCAGTGCCTCCAACCCGGTCTCAGACTGTGTTAAAGGCAGGATAAACAGGAAACCTATGGTAGCCGGCTCGTTGGATATTGTCGTAGAGGGTTCCACCGGTGTGGGGGGCGCCGTTATGTTTGGTCCGAATGATATAAGAGGTGGGGGTTCGGACGGTGGCGTGCCGCCCGGCTCAGGCGGTAATGAATCACGGCGTTCATGTGCAGAGGTGAGCGTCTTGCTGACAAAGCTCTCGAGGTTTAACTGCATATCGGGTGTTTCCGTGGTTGAATCCGCGATTATTTTGCCGTCGGCATCGGCCAGTATGACCCTGTGGCGGAACTGCTCGCCGATTTGCTGGACCAGCGGCCTTACCCCTTCCCAGCTGCCATGGGCCAGGTAATAATCCGTGATAACAAATTGTATGCGGTTGCCGACCATGCGTTCCACGCGTTCTCCGAATTGCTGGATTTGTCCGGTGGCAGCTTGCCACATCATGAAGAACACAACACCTATAGTCAGCAGGATAACCAGTGTAAAGGCAACTAACAGGCGGAACTGCAGGCTGTATCGCATGTTATTCCTCGGACAGCTTGTAGCCTGCACCGTACACGGTCTTGATATACCGGGGATGCTTGGGGTCCGGCTCGATTTTGCGGCGCAGGTTGAAGATGTGCACGTCGATTGCCCGGTCGAAGCTCTCGAAATCGTAGCCGAAGGCTTTATCGATCAGGTCAGCGCGCTCAAATACCCTGCCCGGCTCTCTCATGAAAGCGGCCAGCAGCTTGAATTCGACGGAGGTCAGGTGCAGCTCTTTGCCTTTGAGCGATGCCTCGCGCTTGGGGATACTGACGAATATGTCGCGGTGCCTCATCTCGGATGGACCTCGCTCGGCGGGCATGCGCCTTAAGATGGCGCGTACCCTGGCTGCCAGTTCACGGGGGCTGAAGGGCTTGGTGACATAATCGTCAGCTCCCGTATCCAGCCCGGTCAGCTTGTCCTCGTCGAGCGTTCTCGCGGTGAGCATTATAATGGGCACATCGGACTCCGACCGCAGCGTGCGGCAGATCGTCACGCCGTCCATGCCGGGCAGCATGACATCCAGCACTACCAGGTTGGGCTGGTTCTCCCTGAAGCTGTGTAAGGCAGAGGGGCCGTCGTAAGCTGTGATGACCGAGTGACCGTCCCTTTCTAAATACAGCTTGACCAGATCGACCGTCTTAGCATCGTCATCCACGACGAGGATCTTTTTATTAGGCATGCTCAAATTAACCTTAACATATTACTAATGATTATGAAAAGTAACAGAAGATTGTTAAGAGATTATTAAGGCGAGTATCCCTTGACATCATGTAACCAAGGAGTGATATAATGATTAGTAGATATGGAAGTAATTTGGAATTGGTTTGCCAAAGTTTTTACCGAGCCATCTTCTGCTGTCTTGCAGTTGGTTATATTATACGGGGGTGCCTTCGTAGCTATTATAGGTGGCTTAATACGGGGAGCGTTAGCTGTGTGTAAGCATATATGGACACCCCGTCCAAAACCTACTTGGTCTGCCCAATTTACTACAACACCTCAAAATAGCGATGTATCTGATCGATTTGATTCTGACCCTAACAATGTATGGCAAAACAGGGGACGATGGACTAATGGTAAAAATATGGAAGCAGGTGATTGGTATAATCTATTTTTTGATAAACCAAGGATGTTATCTGAAATAACCGCTTGGTCTGAGGGAGAGAGATTTCCTCAAAAAATCCGTTTTTGGATTAAGGAAACCAGAAGCGATCAATGGAAAGTAGAAGCGGAGGAAACAATTACTGTTAATCACGGTAATGAAAATACAATATTTCGGCACCATTTTAAGAAACATCAAAAAGTAGCAGCTATAAAATTTGAAATCATAGAACCCACGTTGGAACCTGCTAAAGATGGCAAGTCGCCAGCTTGGGCAATATATGGTATTGATTTTAAAGAATATATGTTTTGTGGTTGTTTACTGGAACATTCAATTAAATAGGGCAACTATATGACCGAAAGGCAAGTAACTAAACGAGATATAACCAAGGAGCAGTTCTTTGAATTGTTACGCAGGGCTTCACAACCTATCGAATCTGATTCAGAACCGATAGAAACATCGGGCATTCTTCCTGACGATGGTTGTAGCGAAACTGATACTCATTTAGATACGACTGAAGATACTTCGGACTGACAGCGTGGTAACAGCCATCTATCCCACGTTTCACTAAGCTCCAAAATCCCTCAATCGTATTCGTGTGAATATTTCCGTTTACATACTCTTCTTTAGCATGGTTGATAGTCTTGTGGTTATAACCATATTTATCTAAATTACTATAGAGAGCAGATTCATCCGTATATATAATCGCTTTCTTTGTAATATTCCTTTGTATTAAAGGCACTACAGTATATCTACTAACATCGGTCACCACTTTGCTGGCAACCTTACCCTCGCGTTCAGCTATCCCAATTACTGCGCTTTTACCGATTAAACTCGTACCTCTTATACCCTTTCGTTTACCACCCATATACATCTCGTCAATCTCAACCTCTTCTGTGAATATTCCTGCACTCTCGTCAAGAATTGAACGAATCTGCTTAAACATTCGCCAGGCTGTCTTGTAGGTCATGCCGTGTTTGCGTTGAAGTGCTTTAGCCGAGAAACCGGTTCGTGTTGTCGCCATTTCGTGCATAGCATCGAACCATATTTTAAGAGGCGTAGTAGTTTTATGGAATATAGTATTAGCAAGAGGGCTGACTTGATGTCCACAGCGATCACATTCATAAACGGGACGACCCGTTACTTTGTGGTGTTTGGTGATCTTCTTGCACTTGTCGCTAACGCATAGTATTCCATTCGGATAGCGCAAGTTCTTAATCCATTCAAGACAAACTTCGTCAGTCGGGAAGTGCTGTTTGAAATCTTGTGCTGTAAATAACTCTTGTTTATTTTTCATCGTAATCACCTCTTACTTAGATATAGTATAACAGGTTAAGTACATGATGTCAAGGGATAGTTACCATTATTAAGCCCAAGCAGATGGAAACCATAACAGGCCGGGGGATTTTATATCAGGTGCGTCTGCAGGTGATCTATTCCAAAGGTGTCAGCGTCAGCAGCTTCCTGGTTATCTCGGGGTATTTGGCTATGAACAGCAACTCGTCCTCGGTAAGCGGTGTTTGGGCTTCCACGTTGGCAAAGCGTACCAGTTCGAGTATTTTGCGGGCTTCGCTGGCGTTGGCAAAGGAGACTTCCATCTTGCCCATTATGTGGCTGAACCCGGAGATGCCCGTGTATTCCCCCGAACAAATCAGCCGGCCTGTTTCCACCAGCTCGGGTTCGCCCCTGCCCAGTTCTTCGAAGTTGTAGAGTT
>JAPLHK010000085.1 GCA_026389715.1 Chloroflexota bacterium | reverse complement strand
TCGACCGCTACGTCCACAGTCGCATTATCATCCCTGACCGTGGATTTCAATATGCTGGCTTTCCACGATGATGTATCCCGGGGGTTCTGCACAGACCGTACCCAGTTATCGTAAGCATCCCCCTTCACCTGTTCAGGTTGCGGGGCAAGAAAGCCATAGGCTTTCTGATAATCATGGTCTTTGACTGCCATCAGGAACCGCTGCACGGTGCCCTCTGGCGAGGTCTCCGGGAGCAGCTTGACCTGCTCGTTGCTGCCTGTCACGGCAAGTGTTACTGCAACACCCACGATGGCCACAATCACAATACCGAAGCCAAGAAGAAAACGGTTCGAGTTTTTCATAAACAGGCTCTTCAACAATTATCCAATCTATTTCATTATCGCATAATTAGTAAAAAGGCAAAAAACCCGCCTGCTGCCCTAATATCCTTCCTCTTCCCGGTCGCGGCCGATAATGACGTACTCCATGGCCGAGATGAAGAAGATTGCAAAGAGGATAATGGCCAGCATGTCGCCCGCCCTCAGGTTATTATCCTTCATCCATTCGCCTATCGAGGTGTTGTCGTACATCCATGAAGCCAGCATGAAGAAGTTGAAAAGCGTGAGGTAAAAGGTTATGCGGCTGAAGGTGTAGTTGGCCGCCTTGCGTATCACGTGTTTAAGATAATTAAGTGTTTCCATGGTTCTCCTTTACTGAAAAATCCCGTTATTGTATCACGCCCAGCAATCCCCTGAGCAGCATCACCGCGGCCTTTTTATCCAGCGGTTCGTTGTTGTTGCCGCACTTGGGCGACTGGATACAGGCCGGGCAGCCCTCGCGGCAGGGGCACTCTTCGATGGCCTTGAGCGTGGCTGCCCACAATCCCTCGATGATTTCATAGCCTTTTTCGGCGATGCCAATACCGCCCGGGTAGCCGTCGTAGATAAAAATCTGCGCCCTCCCGGTATCGATATGGAAAGGCGTGGAAACGCCGCCGATATCATTGCGGTCACACATGGCGAAGAGGGGCAGTATAGCAATGGCGGCATGCTCGGCGGCGTGCAGTCCGCCGTGGAAGTCGAGCTTGCCCTTCTCAATCATTTCCACCGCTTTGTCCGGCAGGCCAAACCAGAGTGACTGGGTGATGAAGCGCATGGGCGGCAGGTCAAGCAGTTCCTCGCCCACCACCTCGTCGGTGTAGTGCTTCTTCTTCCTGAATCCATCCACCTGGTTGGTTACGTCCACCACACCCAGGCAGACCGTCACTCCATTGATCTCCTTTTCCCGCATCTTCTGCAATACCTTGATATCGGTCAGCTCCATGGTCTGCGTGTAATAGGGTACGGTGGCCGGCTCGACCACGGCGATGTGCTTTTCGATATCAAGTTCTTTAACAAAATAGGAATCGCCCTGGTGAAGGTAGATGGCGCCGGGGTGCGCCTGCCAGAAGGCATGCTCCTCCTCGATGGTTTCAAGTATCGCATATCCCTGGGAGGCATCCAGCAACTGGTATTGCCTGCTGGAGGCTGACCTGACATTAACCTCCTGCGCCGGATGTGAAAGCTGCGGGGCGATATGCCAGCGGCCGCCAACCTTCCTCAACCTGCCCTCTTCCTCCATCTCTGCAAGGGCGGGCAACAGCGCCTGGCCAAAATACTGGTCGTCAGATCCGCTGAGCTCTTTTTCCCATGCGGCGCAGAGCAGGTGCGGGTGCAGGATGTTGCCATTTTCCCAGTTGATGAGGGCGTTCTCGAAGGCCTTGCCAAAGAAGAAATCCGGGTTATTCATGAAGTACTGGTCGAGCGGGTTGTTCTGAGCCACCAGGAAGCTGAGGGACTTCTCCCTGCGCCTTCCGCTGCGCCCCGCCTGCTGCCAGGTGCTGGCTATGCTGCCCGGGTAGCCGGTAAGGACCGTGGCATCCAGGTCGCCGATATCGATGCCCAGTTCAAGCGCATTGGTGGCCACGGCACCCAGCAACCAACCGGAGAAAAGCTCACGTTCAATCTCCCGCCGGTCCGATGCCAGGTAGCCGGCACGGTAGGGTTTGATCTTCTCCCCCAGGGGGCTGCCCAGCAGGTCACGGCTGTAGACATAGATAAGCTCGGTAAGCTTGCGCGTGGCAGCGAAAGTGAGCGTGCGCACCCCCTGCCGGATGAGCCCGGTGAACAGGTAGGTGGCTTCAGAGTTGGCGCTGCGCCGGGCGCTGCGCGCCTCATCAATAATGGGCGGGTTCCAGAAGGCGAAGGCCTTGCCGCCGTAGGGAGCGCCGTCCTTATCAACGACTTCGAATGGCAGGCCGGCCAGGCTCCGGGCATGCTCCCCCGGGTTGGCGATGGTGGCCGAACAGAAGATAAACTGCGGTTTGCTGCCGTAATGGGCACAGATACGTCTCAGCCTGCGCAATACGCAGGCCACATGTGAACCGAATACGCCGCGGTAAACATGCGCCTCGTCCAGCACCACGTATTTGAGCCGCCGGAAAAACCTGTCCCATGATTTATGATTGGGCAGTATACCCAGGTGCAGCATATCGGGATTAGTAAGCACGATCCGTGCGCGTTTGCGCATGCCGGCACGGTCCTCAACCGGCGTATCGCCATCATAAGTCACGCACTCCCAGGGCAGATTAATAGTCGCGCCGGCCAGTTCTTTCAGGCTGCGCAACTGGTCCTGCGCCAATGCCTTGGTGGGAAAGAGGTACAGGGCACGGGTATAGGGCTCGTTAAGCACGGCATCCAGCACGGGCAGGTTATAGCAGAGCGTCTTGCCGCTGGCGCTGGGCGTGGCCACCATAACATTGCTCCCCTGCCTCACGGTGTTAATGGCTTCAGCCTGGTGGGCATAAAGTGTGGTCATACCCAGTTTATCCAGACGCTCCTGCAGCACGGGATGGAGCGGCCTGTCTATCCAGCCGGGACGCGCGTCACGGGGTGGAATATGCTGTACATGGACGATCTGCTCTCTGTATTCAGGGTCGTTTTTCAGGTAGTCCAGGAAAGCAGTTGTGTCCATCCGGATTAATTATACAACCTGGAAAAAATGATATTGGGAACACAATGATAGGGAAAAACTTGAAATTAGTAGGTTTCGATCTCTTTCTCGATGACCTCGATGGTTGGAAACTCCCGCCCGATCAGGCTGATGGCAGCATTGAGCACTTCATCGACACGGTCGTTATGGTTAGAAACGCAGGCCATGGCGATTGTAGCCATCTGCCACAATTCATGGTCGTCCACTTCAGCGACGGACAAATTGAACTGCTTCTGCAGGCGCGAGATGAGCGATTTCACCACGCTACGCTTATCCTTGAGAGACCTGCTCCCCGGGATGTGTAACTTCAGCCTGCAGACGCCTACACCCACAGAAACCCCATCCGACGCGCCGGGGCAATTCGATCGTAAATGCTCCCGCGGGAGACTGCGGGAGATCTAAATATATTTAACGTTCCGGCTTTGATATTGCG
>JAPLHK010000092.1 GCA_026389715.1 Chloroflexota bacterium | reverse complement strand
TCTGATGTATCGCCCTTGTACCTCTCGTATATATTCCAGTATGCTGCCTCGTGTCATGTGTCCCTCCCCTCGGTAACACTATTTTTGAGGCAACAATACTATTTTCGGTAACAATAATTATGACGCAATTCGCGGTATTGCATTAGTAAAATTTTTGCAGTATAGTATATGCAGTGGTTTGTGTTCAGGTTATTGCTGACTTAGTTAATTAACGCCTCACCCCGCCTAATATTTACAAGTTCCGGATGACCCAACCAAAAGCCATAAATAATATTATATACAGGAGGTCATCCAATGGGATTCACCGACAAAAAAATGACATGCGCCGATTGCAACCAGGAGTTTACTTTCAGCGCGACTGAGCAGGAATTCTACGCTCAGAAGGGGTTCACCAACGAGCCCAAGCGCTGCCCAGATTGCAGGCAGGCCAGGAAATCATCGCGCGACGGCGGAAGGTCCGGCGCGGGTTTCCAGCGCAAGATGTACCCCGCAACGTGTGGGCAGTGCGGCAAAGAGACCGAGGTTCCTTTCGAACCGAGGCAGGACAAGCCGGTTTACTGCAGCGATTGCTACAGCTCGATAAAACCGAGGAGATAAACCGTCAAACATCAGGCATGCGCGGGCGAAGAGCCCGCGTGTGCCGCATAATTTATATTTGGAGGAAATGATTTAGTATTATGAATATTTACGTAGGCAACCTGTCATATGAAGTGACGGAAAGCGATATCAGGACGGAGTTTGAAGCATTTGGCGAGGTCTCGTCCGTATCCCTCATTAAGGATACTTACAGCGGGCGCTCCAAGGGATTTGGCTTCGTGGAAATGCCCAAGCTACAGGAAGGCCAGGCGGCCATTACCGGGCTCAACGGCAAAAAGATCAAGGACCGCGCCATAACCGTCAACGGCGCACGGCCTAAGGGTGAAGGCGGACCCGGTGGTGGCGGTGGTGGTGGTAGGTCTTCATATGGTGGTGGTGGTGGCAGGGGTGGCTCTGGCGGCCGTGGTGGTGGTTCCGGTGGCAGGGGTGGCCCGAGAAGGTACTAATCCGTAAAAATAAATTAGAACCAGCAAAATAAACGGCCCTTAACAGGGCCGTTTCCTTTTCTGCTTGCGTAACGGCAATTCCCCGGAACTTCTTTTTGACAGCGCCTCATTCTGTTGCTATAATACGGCAACTGGCTTCCATAAGCCGTAATAATAGTAATATGACATTCACTACACAGAACGTGGAGAAAAAGACCTTTAGCATCCTCAAGGTGCTGGCGAACTCGCCGCAGCCTTTGGGTTCGATAGTGATTGCGCGGAAGCTTCGTGACCTGGGTGTGGACCTGGGTCAGCGGGCGGTGCGATATCACCTGAAGCTGACCGATGATAACGGGTTGACGCACCTGGCAGGCCGGCGCGACGGCAGGCAGATTACACAACTCGGACTCAAGGAGCTTAAGCAGGGAATGGTCAAGGAAAAAGTGGGCTTCTCCATTACAAGGATAGAGCAATTAGCGGTCCTGACCACATTCGATGCTGATAAACGGGTGGGGCTGGTGCCGGTGAATGTATCGTTTATATGGAGGCAGGATTTCAAGAAGGCGCTTCAGATTATGGCGCCCGTATTTTCGGAGCGTCTATGTGCAAGCCGCCTGGTCATGGAGGCCCGCAGCGGTGAAAAAATCGGCGATGTTATTGTCCCGGAAGACACCGTAGCACTGGTCACGGTATGCAGTATAATAGTGAACGGCGCGTTGCTGAGGGCCTGTGTTCCTGTGAATGCCAGGTTTGGTGGGTTGCTGCAGATGCGGGGTCACCAACCCTGGAGGTTTGTGGATTTAATACATTACAACGGATGCTCCCTTGACCCGGCCGAGGTCTTTATAAAGGCCAAAATGACTTCGGTGGGGCAGGTTGCAGAAAACGGCCAGGGCAGCCTGCTGGCAAATTTCCACGAGATACCGGCAATTTGCCGTTCCAAGGCAGGGGATATCTCCTTGAAGCTTAATAAAGCCGGTATGAACGGCATCTTTATTATCGGTGGTGTTAGTGAGCCTGTCTGCGAGATGCCGGTTGAGCCGGGGCGGGCAGGCATGGTGGTAATCGGCGGCCTGAACCCGGTGGCCGCCGTCCAGGAGGCGGGGATAGAAGTGGAATCGCACGCCATGAGCGCCCTGGTTGAATACAAAAATTTCGTCCCCTTCGAGGAACTTTATAAAATAAAACAGGTTTAAATTTCACGGGAGCCCTGAAAACGTGAATAATAGTAAAATTAAGATCAACCTCCTGTGCTGTTCAACCAGCTTTGATCCGCTCGAGCTGGCGCAGGGCAATAACGGAAACGGGGATGAACTGAGGATTATACCGCTGCCGTGTTCCGGCAAGATCGACATCCTCTACTTAACCAAGGCCTTTGAAAGCGGTGCGGATGGGGTGGCGGTGATTACCTGTAAAAAAGGTGAATGCCAATTTCTGGAAGGTAACCTTCGGGCTGAGAAGAGGGTGTCAGCAGTGGACACACTGCTTGAGGAGATCGGACTGGGTAAAGGGAGGATGGTCATGATGCAGATGGGTGATGGCGGCATCGATCAAATCAAGAAAGAGGTTGAGGATTTCCGCAGGAGGATAAAAGCCTCACCCCGCAAGGCATATGCCGGCGATGAATTAGAGCTGGATAAAGAGTAATAGACAGGCAATATATCTATAGATTAAGGATAATAATATGAAACCTGATAGCGCACTGGCCAATAAGATAGGCGGTAAAGAGTTTATTGTCACGGCGGAATACCTGCCGCGGACCGGCACGGGTACGCAAATAGTTGAAGACTGCGCCCGCACATTTAAAAATGGCCCCGTTGCGGTGAATGTGGCTGATAACCATTACGGCGTGGCCATGTCCAGCCTTGCCGCATCGGTGATATTGGGCCGCGCCGGAATTGAACCGGTTTACCAGGTTGTTACGCGGGACAGGAACCGCATTGCACTGCAGTCCGACCTGCTGGGAGCGGCCTCCCTGGGTATAAAAAACGTGCTGTGCCTTTCCGGCTATCACCAGGCCCTGACGGGCTGTCCTGAATCCGCCAACGTCTTTGATATAGATTCAATCCAGCTTATAGCACTGGTTAAAAAGATGTGCGACGAAGGTTCGCTGCTGGAGGGAACTAAGATCGAGGGCGCTTTTTCTATGCTGGTGGGTGCTGCTGCCAATCCCTATCTCAGGCCGCTCGAGTTGAATATGCTTCGCCTGAGGAAGAAGGTGAAGGCGGGCGCTGCTTTCATCCAAACGCAGGCTGTATTTGATATTGAAGAATTCAAGCGGTGGCTTGAAGCGGCCCGCGGCGAAGGCCTCACCGAAAAAGTTGCCATTCTGGCGGGCGTGTTGCCGCTGACCGGAGCATCTGAAGCCAGGAAATTGAATGAAACCTTCACCGACTTCAACATTCCGGGTGATGTGATCTCTCGCCTGGAGGCTGCCGGAGACGAGGCAGCCCAGAGGAAGGAAGGCATAGCCATGACGGCAGGGATAATCAAGCAGCTCAAGAACATGCCGGGCCTGCGCGGCATACACATATTTTCAGGAGGCAACGAGACTGTTGTGCCTGCGCTTGTTTCAGCGGCGATTTGAATAAGGTAAATAACTATGCCGGATAAATATCATATCAAAACTCAACCCATCCCCCCGCGCCGGCCGCGCATCGGCAAAGTCGGTGTGGTAGACTGGCGCGAAGACTGCGCCAACTGCCATAACTGCGTTAAGAAAGCCTGCGTTTTCGACCGCTACAGGGAAGAGATGTCCTACATCCGCGGGCTTCGCGAGATGGATGCCGTGTTCTTCCAGTGCATGGGCTGCTTCTCCTGCGTGCAGCAATGTACCAAGGGGCTGCTGGCGCTGTCGGCCAATCCTGTGTATGAGCGGCTCGGCAATACATATTGGACACCCCAGATAATTGAAACCACCTGGACGCAGGCGGAATCAGCCAAGATACCGGTTTCCGGCGCGGGATACCGGGGGCGGTTTTCCGGTCCGGGTTTCGATTCGATGTGGACCGATATGTCGGAGATCGTGCGCCCTACCCGTGACGGGATACACGGGCGCGAGTATATCAGCACGGCTGTGGACATCGGCAGAAAACCTGCCCTGCTCCACTTCGATGCCGGCAACGCTGCCAGTGGACTCCCGCCGCTGGTGGATATACCGATGCCCATGATTATCGATATGCTGCCCCGCGGCTACCGGCTTCCTAACCTGCTGCCCGTTATTAAAATAGTGGCGGCGCAGACTGGTATCATCGCCGTCATCGATTCTAAAGACTGGCAGTTAGCGGGCAATGACCTTGATCAATACCTGCCTAACCTGGCCATGTATCTCGATACCTCGGCGCCCCTGCCCGGCCGTGAATTGCTTATCGG
This sequence comes from Chloroflexota bacterium, assembly GCA_026389715.1. Taxonomy (GTDB): domain Bacteria; phylum Chloroflexota; class Dehalococcoidia; order GIF9; family UBA5629; genus CAIMUM01. The sequence continues at coordinate 14,850 of JAPLHK010000092.1, read as the reverse complement.
GATGAGGCTGGTAGAGATAAGCGACGACGGAAACGCGGAACGGCGCGTACATGAACTGAAGCAAATAAACCCCGGCATAGTGGTTGCGGTCAGGGTGGAACTGGATTCTGGAGGGATTGAACGCGCAGTCGAATATGCCCGCCAACCGTTTGTCGAGGTTTTGCACCTGGTAGCTGATGATAACGGTAACGAGATCGGAGAGAAAAAACCCCGTTTTATCAAGGACATGGTGCGCAGTGTGCATAACTCGCTGGTGGAAAGTGGGATAAGGAACGAGGTAACTCTGATGGCAGGCGGTGGCATAGCCCTGGCCGAGCATATGGCCAAGCAGATTCTCTGCGGCGCGGACCTGGTAACCGTCAACCTGCCATTATTGATAGCCCTGGAGTGCACGCTGTGCCGCGATTGCAATGACGGCCTGTCCTGCCCGGCAAAAATCGGGGAGATAGATATTAAGTATGGTGTCGGACGCATGACCAATCTGATTGCTGCATGGCATGACCAGTTGATCGAGGTTATGGGAGCCATGGGCATACGCGAGGTCCGCCGCCTGCGCGGTGAAGTAGGCCGGGCCTTATTCTTTGAAGACCTTGAGGAGGCGACCTTTGGCAAGCTCTTTGGTTCCAGAAAAAATAATTAAAGAAGGTCTGCCGGATAGTACGCTCGAGACTGTAGTACCGCAGGCGGAGGTTCAGCGCGTAATCAAGCCGGCGCCGCCGCGCTATCGCAACGAGATCGCGAAATATATTATCAGGCGCAGCGCCGATTGCAAGCTATGCGGCAAATGCGCCGAGATATGCCCTCAGGGTGTGCACGTTTTCAAGCCGGGTTATAAATACTTCGCTGCCCCTCACCAGAGTGTGTGTATCGGCCCGGCCTGCAAGGACACCGGCCATTATTGTGTAGATTTATGCCCGAATAAGGCGCTTCGCATGGTGGAAAATCCCATGATGAGGGTGCTGGGCGATTACCGCTGGACGCCCGACCTGATACTGGCTACATGGAAGATGGCCGAGACGGGCGCTCCTCCTCCGCCCGATTATGGGTATGAATATGAATGCGGCAATTCCGGCGGAGGATTCGACCGTATCAGGTTTAAATTTCCTGCCAGCCCGCCGCTTGAACTGGGCCCGGACGATATAGACACCAGCCTGCAACTTAACCGCCGCAACGACGGGAGGCCTCAGATTAAAATCGACGTACCCTGGTACGGAGGCGGCATGTCGTACGGGTCGGTGAGCAACGTTACACAGTTGTCCAAGGCCAGAGCTGCCGTGGCCTTCAACACTTTTACCTGTACAGGGGAAGGCGGTTACATGGAGCGCCTGAGGCCTTACGACGACCACACAATCACACAGGTTGCCACGGGGTTATTCGGTGTGAGGGAGGAGACCATCCAACGTGTGCGGATCGTGGAATTCAAATACGCGCAGGGCGCCAAACCGGGCCTGGGAGGCCACCTGCTGGCGGATAAGGTCACACCATCCGTGGCCAGGATGAGGGAAACGGTTACCGGTATCTCGCTGTTTTCACCTTTCCCCTTTCACAGCGTTTATTCTATCGAAGACCATAAGAAACATATGGACTGGATAAAGCATATCAACCGGCATGCCTTGGTCTCAGCCAAGGTTTCGACCCCGTCGGATGTTGATATGGTTGCCGTGGGCAGCTATTCAGCCGGAGCGCATATCGTTCACCTGGACGGCGGTTACGGCGGCACCGGCGCCGCACCGGATATAGCCAAGAAAAACATTGCTATGCCTATTGAATATGCCATTATCAAAGTGCACGATTTCCTGACCCGTGAAGGTGTGCGTGACAGGATAACACTGATAGCCAGCGGCGGGTTGAGGAATGCTCATGATATAGCCAAGGCCATCGCCCTGGGCGCGGACGGCGTAGTTGTCGGGACCGGCGAACTGGTAGCTTTGGGATGTCTGCGCTGCGCACGCTGTGAAAGCGGACGGGGCTGCCCGCGCGGCATAGCTACCACGGACGCGGAACTGCAGGGGCAGTACACGGTCGAATGGGGCTCACAACGGATAATCAACCTTTATAACGCCTGGCGTATCGAACTGGTAGAGATACTGCGCAGGTTCGGCATGCGCAGGGTCAGCGAGTTGCGGGGCCGCACCGACCTCCTCATGCATCTTGATTACAGCAACGATACGGAGCAGGCCAGATGAGCCGCGAAACGATAGGACAACTGCTTCTTTCCAGGAAAAGACTGGCAGGTGAGTTGCAGCCGGCTACAACTGAGAGGAAGATTGAGGAAGAGGGCGGCTGTGGTGTCGTCGGTTTGTGCTGCTCGGAGCCGGTAGCGGCCAGGCACATTTACGAGCCGTCAAGGCAGATGCATAATCGCGGCAATGGCAAGGGCGGCGGCATTGCCGCACTCGGCTTCATACCGGAACAGCTCGGCGTAAGCCGCGAAGTGCTGGATGACTGCTACATGATCCACGTGGCATTCCTTGACACAGGGATAAGGCCTCAGCTTGAGGATAAATATATCAAACCCAATTTTAATGTAGCCACCACGCAGAAACTTGAAACCCTGGATGATTGGACAGCGATTGATGGCCTGGAAGCCAAACCTCCCGATGTTTATCGCTATTTTGTGCGTGTGAAAGGTGATGTCCTTAATTCGTTTATAAAGGCCAACGGCTTCACCGGCCTGACCAAAGATGAGGCCAGGGCCGAGTTCCTCAACCAGATGCTTCACTTGGCGAACAGAAGGCCTTCGTAATGTCCGAAGGCAAGAACATCATGATCCTCAAGGTGGTCGGATACGCGGAGGCTATCGTAAAGTACTACAAGATCGAAGAGCTGTGCGCCCATGTATGGATAGCCCACCAGCGCTTCCCGACCAAGGGCCGTGTATGGCACCCGGGAGGCGCCCATCCCTTCGGCGGCATCAACGCCGCGCTGGTGCACAACGGTGATTTTGCCAATTACCACTCGGTGTGTGAATACCTGGCCGAAAGGCATATCTATCCGCAGTTCCTCACAGATACCGAAGTTTCCATTTTAATGTTCGATCTGCTGGAGCGCACCTACCATTATCCATTGGAATATATTATCGAGGCACTGGCGCCTACGTCGGAGCTGGATTTCGACCGCCTGCCGAAGGACAAACAGGCGCTGTACCGGGCGGTACAGGCCGCCCATATACATGGTTCACCCGACGGTCCGTGGTTCTTCATTATCGCGCGCTCGCTGCCGCAGAAAGGCGCCTTCCAACTTATGGGTATCACGGATACTGCTATGCTTCGGCCCCAGGTATTCGCTTTTTGCGATGGGGAAGTGCAAGTTGGGTTGATAGCCTCCGAGAAACAGGCCATAGACGCCACGCTGCTGAGCCTGCACGCCGATGACAGCCGGATATGCCCGGTCGCGGACCGATACTGGAACGCCAGGGGCGGCAGTCATACAGACGGCGGCGCTTTTATCTTTGACCTGGAACCTGATAAGGCCGGCAGGCTGCGCATATCCTGTACCGACAAGTTCGGCATTCCCGTTCCCATGCCGACAGGTGGCGAGGCCTGTGATTTCACCGCTGCCGTACCGGAAGTTGCAGGCGATACCAGGGATGGCCTCAAACAGAGCTTTGAAAAGAGGAGCGCGGCTGACATTTTTGAGTACTTCTCCGGAAGCATACGGAAATGGTCTTTCGCAGAGATCCGGGCGGCTTTAGCTTACTTAATTGAGCTTGCAGGGGAGCCTAAAGGCAGTTCAGCGGCTATCGAAGCCCTTACACTGCTCAACGACCGCAGGTATCCCATGGGTATGAAGAAACGCAACCACATCCTCTACCTGGTACGCAGCTCTTTAAATGCGGTATTCAGCGGTCTCACTAAATTGGATGGGAATGGTCCTGCCGGGGACGGGTACCGCCTGATAGACCACGGGACACGGGGACTGCTGAGGCCGCCGCAAAACAATGAAACCACCCTGGTGATAGATGCCACGGGCTTTGATCCGGAAGGTGAAGGCTGCGATGCCACACTGTTGATGGACGCCTATCTGAAGGGATGGCGGCGCTTCATCAGCTTTAACTGCATCGGGCAGCGGTTCATCGGTTGCGGACTCGGGCCCGATACCGAAAGCGTGACCATAGACGTTTACGGCAGCTCCGGGGATTACTTAGCTTCAGGTATCGACGGGCTGACGATTGCCGTCCATGGCAACGCGCAGGACCAGGTCGGCCAGATTATCAAGCGCGGCAAGCTCGTTATTTACGGTGATGTTGGGCAGACCTTTATGTACGGGGCCAAGGGAGGCTCCATCTACGTCATGGGCAATGCCGCCGGTCGGCCGCTGATCAACTCCGTGGGAAGGCCCAGGGTTGTGATCAACGGCACCTGCCTTGATTTCCTCGGGGAATCATTTATGGCCGGCGATGTGCTCAACGGTGGGGGCTTTGTGATCCTGAACGGCGTTAATTTCGACGATGAAGGGAATCTGATTGCCTTAAAGGAGCCATATCCGGGAAGCAACCTTTTCTCGCTAGCTTCAGGAGGCGCTATTTACATCCGTGACCCGTACCAGCAGGTCGTCTGGCAGCAGTTGAACGGCTGCGGTTTCTACCGCATGGCCGATGAGGACTGGGAGCTGATACTTCCGTACCTGGAGGAAAACGAGCGGCTCTTCGGTATCAAGGTTGAAGAACTGCTGACCGTGGATGGCAAGAGGCTTAACCCATCCGAGGTTTACCGTAAAGTTGCTCCAGTTAGAATAGCGGCGCTGGGCAAGAAAATCGAGGGGGCCGTGGTAACAGAGACCGACCTGTTGACCGTATCAACCGGTGAATAACGGACGGACGGATGAAGGATAAATATGACGATAAGAATTAACAAAGTAGCAAAGGGGACTGGCCTCAAGGCGATTGTAGAAGAGATGTCCGGCGTCAGCTTGGACGCCTGTTACCAGTGCAGGAAATGCTCCGCAGGCTGTCCGGTAGCCGGACCGGCGAAGTCTGCGCCGTCGGAGATTATCAGGAGGTTGCACCTGGGGGCCGGAGACGAGCTCCTGGAGAATGGTCTGGTCTGGATGTGCCTTTCCTGCGAAACCTGCTACGGCCGCTGCCCGATGCAGATAAATTTCGCTGCGGTTATCGATGCCCTGCGCAGTTTGGCCCTGGCCAGGGGATCCAAAGTGCCTGAAGGCAACATGCCGCTGTTTAACCGCATGTTCCTGGCCAATGTCAGGGTTTTCGGACGCTCCTACGATCTGTCCATGATCGCCGGCTACAAGCTCGGGAGCGGCTCATTGATGAGCGATACGGGTAAATTCCCCACTATGTTGAAGAAGGGGAAAATGGCCATTCTCCCGCCGTCCGGCGCCGATAAAAAGGCCGTCAGGCGCATTTTTGAAAAGGCCGTGCCGGGTAAAGGCAAAAAGCAATGAAATACGCATATTATCCGGGGTGCTCGTCACATTCCACTGCCCGTGACATGCACGAGTCGGCCATAGCTGTGGCACATAAACTGGGTATTGAGCTGGTGGAAATTGAGGGATGGTCCTGTTGCGGGGCAACTGCCGCACACCAGACCGACCGGGTGCTGGCCGCTTCCCTGCCGGCTGCCAATATGCTGCTGGCCAAGCAGATGGGGCTTGATACGGTGGTCACCTGCGCGGCCTGTTACAACCGGATGAAGGTGACAAACCACGAGGTATCCTCCTCAACGGACATGCGAGCCAGGGTAGCCGACGTGGTCGGGCAGCCATATGACGGCTCGGTTGCCGTTAGGCATATCGTCGAGGTCTTGCTTGAAGATGTCGGCCTCGAAAAACTGCGCAAAAGCCTTACGCACTCACTCGGGGGTCTGAAGGTAGCAGCTTATTACGGGTGCCTGCTGGTGCGTCCGCACGATGTAACTCATTTTGACGATGCAGAGAACCCTACTATCCTCGACCGCCTGGTAGATGCTATGGGAGGGCAGAGCATCGACTGGCCCGGCAAAGTTGACTGCTGCGGAGGAGGCCTTAACCTGACCCGGACTGACATGGTTGTGAAGCTTTCCGGTTCTATCATCGATATGGCTGTAGAGTCGGGCGCCGGGTGTATCACCGTGGCCTGCCCCATGTGCCAGGCCAGCCTTGACCTGCGCCAGAAAGACATGCAAAAGCAAACGGGCAGGCGCTATGAGATGCCTATCGTATACATAACGCAATTGCTCGGATTGTGCCTCGGGATCCCGCCCAGAGAGCTCGGCCTCAACCGGCTGATGGTCTCCCCCGCCGGTGTTTTACAGTACCTGGGCTCGAAAGCCTGAAAGGTGAAAAATACAATAAAGGTAACCGTAATATGACTGCTGATAAAAAAAAGAAGACAGGCGCAGTGCTGGTGCAGGGTGGTGGAATCGCCGGCATGCAGGCCGCGCTTGACCTTGCCAACTCGGGTTTCAAGGTATACCTGGTGGAACGTTCAGCCGCTATTGGCGGCATGATGTCGCACTTGGATAAGACATTCCCGACTGGCGATTGTGCTACCTGCATCGTATCGCCCAAGCTGGTGGAATGCGCACGCAACCTCAATATCGAGATACTCACCCTGTCGGAACTGATGGACCTGCAGGGAGAGGCCGGCAACTTCACGGCCACCGTCCGGCGTTACCCGCGCTATGTTGACGAGGATAAATGCACTGCCTGCGAGCAGTGTACCGACGTCTGCCCGGTGGATATCCCCAACCACTTCGACCGCGAGCTGGGCACACGCAAGGCTATTGCCAAGGAATACGCGCAGGCTACCCCCAACCTGTTCAATATTTTGAAAAACGGTCACGCTCCCTGCAAGGTGACCTGCCCGGCCAATATAAACGTCCAGGGCTATATACAGCTTATCAGGAAGAAAGAGTATGTAAAGGCAGTGAACCTGATAAGGGAGAGGGACCCCCTTTCCGCCATATGCGGGCGGGCCTGCAACCACCCCTGCGAAGCGGTCTGCACACGCGGAAAATTAGACGACCCAGTCGCCATCAGGTTACTCAAACGGTTTGCATCGGATAAAGAGATGGAGCTGGTAGAATCAGGCCGGATCTCCCTGCCGCAAGAAAAAACACCTCCGGCCGGCGCGAAGAGAGTCGGGATAATCGGCGCCGGCCCGGCCGGCCTGACGGCGGCCGCCGACCTTGCTGACCGCGGATATGCGGTGACCGTGTACGAGGCGGCGCCCGCGGCGGGCGGGATGCTGCGCTGGGGCATACCCGAATACAGGCTGCCCAAGAAAATACTTGATTATGAAGTAGATCTCATTCGCCGCAAGGGTGTCGCATTCAAATACAACTGCCGGATAGGGGAAGATCTCTCTTTTGCGAGAATACGGAAGGATAACGATGCGGTCTTCATCGGGGTGGGCGTGCAGGTCAGCCGCAGGCTTGGCGTGGAGGGCGAGGATAAATCTAACATCGACTATGGCGTCGAGTTCCTCAGGCAGGCGGGTGACATGAATAATCTACCTGCCGTCGGAAGAAAAGTTGTCGTCATAGGTGGCGGCAATGTGGCGGTAGATGTGGCACGCACCGCGCTGAGGCTGGGCGCCGGGAGCGTCGAGATGGTCTCCCTTGAGCAGAGGCAGGAGATGCCGGCCCTGCCGGAGGAGATAGCGGAGACACTTGAAGAAGGCATCAAGATCAGCAACGGCTGGGGACCGCACCGCATACTGGGCAACGGCACTGTAACGGGAATTGAGCTGAAACGCTGCGTCAGCGTATTTGATAAGGACGGACGCTTCAGCCCGGCTTATGATGAGAGTACAATGACAACGGTGCAGGCAGACCGGGTGATAATTGCCATCGGACAGTCGCTGGATAAGCAATTCATCAGCAGCGCCGGGGTTGAGACAGAGCGTGGCTGCTTCAAAGTAGACCCTACCACGCTTGAAACATCGCTAAAAGGCATTTTCGCAGGCGGCGACAGCGTATCCGGGCCGGCTTCGATCATACAGGCTGTAGGCGCCGGCAAGCGGGCCGCTGAATCCATCGGCCGCTACCTCAGGAATGAGGACATGCGCGCTTTCCGTTTTGAAGATACGGTCAAACCGCTTTCCGAGGAACTACTTCCTGATATCTCTGCTGCAGAGAAAAGCCCGCGCGCCCTGACGGCATACCTGCCGGTAAGCCGGCGGCAGGGGACTTTCAGCGAGACCGAGGGAGGGCTGAGTGAAGAGGCCGCCCTGGCCGAATCTGAGCGTTGCCTGAACTGTGCCCTGTGTTCTGAATGCCAGGAGTGCGTTAAAGCCTGCGAACAGAACGCCATTGACCATTACATGGGACAACGTGAGGTCAAGTTGGAGGTAGGTTCGGTTATACTTGCCCCCGGATTCGAAGAGTTCCCTGCTGAAAGGAAGGGGGAGTTCGGCTTCGGCCGCTATGCCAACGTCCTGACCAGCGTGCAATTCGAGCGGATGCTCTCGGCGTCCGGTCCTTTCGATGGACATGTTATACGCCGCTCCGACGGAAAGGAGGCTAAGCGCATCGCCTGGATACAGTGCGTGGGGTCGCGCGATGCCAGTTGCGGCAACGAGTATTGCTCATCGGTCTGCTGCATGGTCTCAACCAAGCAGGCGCTGGTGGCCTCAGATCATACGACCGGGCTGGAGGCCTCCATTTTCTATATGGATATCCGCGCCCACGGAAAAGATTTTGACCAGTATTACGAGAGGGCTAAAAACAGCGGGAACATAAGTTATATCAGGAGCATGCCGTCACGCGTTCTGCAGGTGCCCGGCAGTAAGGACCTGCGCCTGCAATTCTACAGCGGCGCCGGGGTTATGGAAGAGCGCGATTTCGACCTGGTGGTGCTGTCCGTAGGCATGGAGGCAGGGAAGTCCGCAAGGGGAGCCGCCGGCCGTTTGGGGATCAGCCTGGGTGAATACGGCTTCTGCGCCACCGACAGGCTTTCTCCTTTATCGACGTCCAGGCCTGGCGTGTTCGTGGCGGGCGCCTTCCATGAGCCGAAAGATATTCCCGAGACAGTGACGCAGGCCAGCGCGGCCGCCTCGATGTCCATGGAACTGCTGGCCGAGGCGCGCAACTCGCTGATAAGCAAACGGGTCTACCCCGACGAGCACGATGTAACCGACGAGCAGGCCAGGATCGGCGTATTCGTCTGCCACTGCGGCAAGAACATCGCCTCGGTGGTTGATGTCGAACGCGTGGCGGAGATAGCCGCGCAGCAGCCCAACGTGGTCTTTGCCACGCACACCATGTACACCTGCGCCGATTCCAATCTTAATAATATACGCGATATGATACATAAACACCGTCTGAACCGCATCGTGGTCGCATCCTGTACACCACGTACCCATGAGCCCATTTTCCGCGACACGCTGCGCGAGGTCATGGGTGCATTCCGCCGAGCCTGAAAAGGCCACGGAAAAGGCGACAGAACTTATGAAGATGTCCGTCGCGCGGGCCAGGCTGCTCTCCCCGCTCACGGGGACCTCGTTTGCCGTCGACCAGACTGGTCTCGTTATCGGCGGCGGTGTCAGCGGTATGACCGCGGCTCTGGCGCTGGCTGGCCAGGGATTCAAGGTGCACCTGGTGGAAAAATCGGACCGGCTGGGAGGCCGGGCGCTCGATTTGAGATATACGCTGGAGCATGAGGATATCTCCCCGTTTGTAGCAGGAATTGTGAAAGAGGCTGAAGAGCATCCCAACATAATCTTTCACCTCGGGGCGGATGTCACCAATGTGGCCGGCTTTATCGGACAATTCAAGGTTTCTCTTTTCCAGGACGGCACGGACAGTGAAGTGTCCTGCGGCGCCATAATCGTGGCCACCGGGGCCGCTCCCGCGGCGACCGGGGAATACCTGCGTGGTAAAGACCAAGGGGTCATCACACAGCTTGAACTGGAGCAGCGTCTGCAGAAAGGCGATTTTGCACCCGGCCGCAGGAACGTGGTGATGATACAGTGCGTCGGTTCGCGCAATGAGGAAAGACCCTACTGCAGCCGTATCTGCTGCTCCATGTCGGTCAAGAACGCATTGAAGATAAAGAAACTGGACCCGTCTGCCGGTGTCTACGTGCTTTACCGCGATATCAGGACCTACGGGTTCCGTGAAAAATATTACAAGCAGGCGCGTGAAGCAGGGGTTATTTTTATACGATATGAGCCCGATGCCCCGCCGCTGGTCTCACAAGATAATGGACTGGTTGTCAGCGTCAAGAGCCCCGATTTCCCTGAGCCGGTCGAGATCGAGACGGATTGCGTCGTTCTAAGTACTGGAGTTGATGCGGCTGGGGACAACCGGCGCGTTGCAGATATGCTGAAAGTGCCCATCAATGCGGACGGATTCTTTGTCGAGGCGCACCTCAAGCTGCGCCCGGTGGAATTCGCCACCGAGGGGATTTTCCTCTGCGGGCTGGCGCATTCTCCCAAGCACATGGATGAAAATATCTCGCAGGCGCGCGCGGCGGCCTCACGTGCTTCAACCGTGCTCTCCAAGGCTTATCTGGAGGTCGGAGCACAGGTTTCACAGGTAGACCAGAGCAAATGCATCTCCTGCATGACCTGTACCAAGGTATGCCCGTACGGCGCCCCGACGGTTAATGCCGACCATAAGGCGGAGATTATCGCTGCCAAGTGCATGGGTTGTGGCATCTGCGCGGCAGAATGCCCGGCCTGTGCCATACAGTTGAACCACTTCGAATCAAGACAGTTCAAGGATATGCTGGATGAATTATTTAGAAGCGGAAAAGAAGAAAGACGGCCGGCCGTTGTGCCGGAGAAAAGCGGTGTGCTATGAGCTCAAGTGATAAGGAAACCACCATTGTAGCTTTCTGCTGCATCTATTGCGCGTACGCGGCGGCCGACCTGGCCGGTTCGATGCGGCTGCAGTACCCATCCAATGTGAGGATAATCCGCACGCCCTGTACCGGCAGGCTGGAAGTCGAGTATTTTCTCAGGGCATTCGAGAACGGAGCCGACGGCGTCCTGGTTGCCGGCTGCGAGGAAGGAAGCTGCCATTTCAAAGAGGGCAACCTCATCGCCAAACGCCGTGTGAACTATGCCCGCAAGCTGCTGGCTGAAAGCGGGTTGGAAGCAGAGCGCCTTAAGATGGTCAACGTCAGCGCCGCAGGGGCGCGTTTATTCACCGGGCATGTGCGCGAGATGGCTGAAACCGTGCAGAGGCTCGGACCCAGCCCGCTCAACCGGGCGAAAACACGGGTTCAACAGGAGATAAAACCATGATAGTAGCAGAGAGAAAAAGCATCCCCGAGCTCCTTGATATGCTGCCCAATGATTCCAAGATACTGGTGCTGGGTTGCGGTACCTGTGTGACCGTTTGCCTGGCCGGCGGTGAGAGGGAAGTGAGCATTATTTCCTCGGCCCTGCGCATAGCGTCGAAAGCCAGGGGACTGGGTTACGAGGTCAGCGAGCTTACTATCGAGCGGCAGTGCGACAATGTGTTTATCGAACAGGCTATCGAGGCTATTGAGAAAGTTGACGTGGTGCTGTCGCTGGGGTGCGGCGCGGGCGTCCAGGCCATTGCCGAGCGTTTCCTCAAGAAGCCGGTCTATGCCGGCCTGAACACGAAATTCCTTGGCATACTGGAGGAACGGGGCGTCTGGACTGAGAAGTGCTCCCAGTGCGGATCTTGCGTGCTGCACGAGTACGGCGGCATCTGCCCGGTCACGCGCTGCGCCAAGCATTTGTTGAATGGCCCCTGCGGAGGTTCACGGGAAGACCGCTGCGAGGTCAGGCCCGACCGCCCCTGCGCCTGGCAGTTGATCTACCATCGGTTGAAAAACATCGGGCAACTGGAAAGGCTGGAAAAGATCGAGCCGCCCAAGCAATGGAGCGCCAGCCTGAGCGGTGGACCGCGCGTCATCATCCGTGAAGATCACCGGATATAACCGAAAAGCCGGTCTTTATTACGTACCTATTTCTTTACATAAGTTACAATTTGGCGTATACTTTTAATATAGTTCAAGTTTAGGTTATTACAAGCTTCTTACATCACACCGGCTCTATTTAAAGTATTGGATGGCCCGAATACTGGCTAAATTTATTAAAGGAGGTCATCCGATGAGTTTTCAAGACAAATCGCTAAAGTGCACCGATTGTGGTACTGGCTTTACGTTCACTTCGGGGGAACAAGAGTTCTTTGCCACCAAAGGCCTTACCAACGAACCCAAGCGTTGCCCGGGCTGCAGAAAAGCTAAGAAACTACAGAAGCTACGGTCAGCACAGCTACAGCTCAAACTAAGTAAAATCGCAGACAAATTGAACCGGGGACATATGCAGGCCCGCTCAAGGCTTATGTATGTCCCCGGTCGAGCATTAAGGAGAAAAAAATGGAATTCGATAAGAGTAAAGGTTTTTGCAATGGGCTTAATATTCATGGTGAGAGCTGTGAGTTCAACTTTCACGAGGTAAACCACGCCCACAGCGAGGTTACGATAAAAACCTGTAAGACTTGCAGTTGCCCCTCAGCCAGGAATCACAGGGCGCAGTATTCCGCGAAAAAGAGAGAGACGATCGTATAAGGGACCGGTTGTTACGAGGTAGTCTATTCTAAATAGCAGATCAATTTTTCATGGAATTGTTCTGTATGATTATAAAGCAAAGGGGCGGCCTTCAGGCCGCCCCTTTTTAGTGCCGGTCAATTGAATTAAGGGGGTTATATACACTTGGCTTGATTTGGCGAAAACTCGATCGTATAATTACCTCCAACGTCAGTTGAATATGAAGGCAAGGGAAATGTACGACTTTTCAAACAAAACAATTATTATAACAGGCGCTTCCGGCGGCATAGGCACGGCACTTTCAAGGGAGTTGGATAGAAGAGGGGCTAAACTTGTTCTTGCGGATATAAATTTTAACGGCCTGGAATCATCGGCTTCCGGTTTGACCTCAAATCCACTGATTATTAAATGCGATATTACGGACAGGGCGGATGTGAAGACGCTTGTAGAATCGGCCGTAAACAGATTCTTAAAAATTGATATCTTGATAAACAACGCAGGCATTATCCGTCCAGCGCTTTTCGAAAATTGCAGCTATGAGAATATCGATGACCAGATGAAGGTGAATTTTATAGGGGCCGTCAACTGCACCAAGGAAGTATTGGCCGTAATGATACCTGCTAAACGGGGACACATTGTGACTATTTCTTCGCTCGCCGGTCTTGTTCCCGAAACCTACAGCTCAATTTATACGGCATCGAAATTCGCTTTAAGGGGCTTCTTCCTGACCCTTGGCATAGAGCTGAGGAAGCATAATATAAAAGTATCAACTATTTTCCCTGACTCTGTCGATACGCCCATGCTGAAATATGAGGCCTCCCACGGCGGGTCTCCGCTTACGTTCCTGGGTGACCCGCAAAGTCCTGGAAAGAGTCCCGAAAAAATAGTTAAGGCCGTAATCAGGGCAATAGAAAAAGGCAGTCCTGAAATATGTTCACCCGCTTCAACAGGTACTTTTTCAAGAATCATCATGTGCTGGCCGTGGCTTGTTACAAAACTCTGGCCTCTGCTGGAACGGCTCGGAGAAAAGAACAAAAAAACCTATATTAATTAGGTAATGAAAAGGGGCGGCATCAGAGCCGCCCCTTTGTCTGGCATTCAATTGAATTTCAGGGTTACACCCAGCCGCGCAGCTTCATGGCTTCCACGACGCGCGATACGGCCCTGACATAGGCAGCCTGGCGCATGTTGATCTTGTAATCCTTGTGGGTATCGTAGACTGAGTGGTAGGCGGTGGTCATCTTGGCATCCAGCCGCTCGTAAACCTCTTTCTCCGTCCAATAGTACATGTTGAAGTTCTGTACCATCTCGAAGTAGGAAACGGTCACGCCACCGGCATTGGCCAGGAAGTCCGGTATGACATGCACGCCCTTTTTGTAGAGAATCTCGTCCGCTTCAGGTGTGGTGGGGCCGTTGGCAAGTTCTACGATCATCTTGGCCTTGATATTGGCCGCGTTCTTCTCGGTGATGACGTTTTCCATGGCCGACGGGATTAGAATATCCACGTCAAGTTCAAGGATATCTTCGCTGGAAATTTTATCGCCGACTTTGAGGTTGCAGACCGAGGTGGTCTTGGTTTTGACCTTCATAGCTTCGTCGGCATCGATGCCGGTTTTGCAGTAGCAGCCGCCCTGGCTGTCGCAGACCGCCACTATCTTCGAACCGAACATCTCCTTGGCCAGCTTGGCAGCATAGTATCCGGCGTTGCCGTAACCCTGGACGGCGAAAGTAGCCTTGGAAAGGTCGATTTTCAGTTCTTTGGCCGCCTCGCGGATGCAGTACATGCCGCCCTTCGCCGTGGCATCGCCGCGTCCCAGGGAACCGCCCAGCGCCAGGGGTTTGCCGGTGATGACGCCGAACTGCGACTTGCCGGCCATGGCCGAGTATTCATCCATGATCCAGGCCATTATCTGCGGTGTGGTGTAAACGTCGGGAGCGGGCACATCCCTTTCCGGGCCGATGAACTGGTAAACGGCGCGGGCATAAGCCCTGCTGAGCCGCTCAAGCTCCCCTTCGGAAAATTCCTTGGGATTGCAGATGATGCCGCCCTTGCCGCCGCCCAGCGGCAGGTCCATAAGGGCGCATTTCCAGGTCATCCAGGCGGCCAGCGCCCGTACAGTATCAATGGTCTCATCCGGGTGGAAGCGTATTCCGCCCTTGGTCGGGCCCTTGGCATCATTGTATTGAACGCGATATCCATGGAAAACCTTGACAGAGCCGTTGTCCATGCGGACGGGCAGGGATACGTGGAGCTCGCGCATCGGGTTTTTAAGGACATCGGTTACGTCCGGGTCCAATTTCATGATGCGCGCACACTTGTCTACCTGCTTTCTAACGGTTTCGAATGGGTTGATCTGGGTCATTTTTCCTCCTCTTTAT